>NZ_JBZXTS010000031.1:0-15446 GCF_058895785.1 Staphylococcus sp. B1(2026) | reverse complement strand
ACATTATCACATGTGAATGAGAATAGTTATACTATCACTCTTTTTATAATGACATTTTACATCAAATCAAGTATAATTAAAAAAGTATGGCTATATAAGTAATACTAAAAGTAGTCATTAATATTAAAAATTATTATTAAAATAAACAGTATACTTATGAACATTAAGGAGGATTCTTATATGTCAGTAGAACTAAAAAATAATGTCGGCAATATTGTTATTGAAGAAGAAGTGATTGCGTCAGTTGTTGGTGGTGCTGCAGTTGAATGTTATGGTATCATCGGCATGGCATCAAGACATCAAGTAAGAGATGGCATAGCTGAAATTTTACGTAAAGATAATTATTCAAAAGGTGTTGATGTAACACAAGAAGATGGAAAATTAATTATTTCATTATACATTATCGTTATGTATGGTACTAAAATTTCTGAAATAGCTTCTAATGTACAGTCAGCAGTTAAATATCAAATAGAGAATAGTTTACAAATAAATGTGGATGCAATCAATGTTTATGTCCAAGGTGTACGTGTAGTTGTACCTGAATAGATGTTAATTGATTAAAGATGAGGAGGACATGTATAACATGAAAACAATTGATGGGATTAAATTTGCTCAGATGATCAATCTAGGTGCGAGCAATTTAGCAGCTAATGCAGATAAAGTAGATGCATTAAATGTTTTTCCAGTACCAGATGGTGATACGGGAACAAATATGAATTTATCGATGTCTTCTGGGGCAACAGAAGCTGTATCAAAACAAGAACAACATATCGGTAATGTCGGTAAAGCTTTTGCTAAAGGTTTATTAATGGGTGCACGTGGAAATTCTGGTGTTATTTTATCTCAATTATTTCGTGGTTTTTCGAAGTATATTGAAGAGTATGCAGAATTAGATGCTACAGAATTTGCTAAAGCATTTGATTATGGTGTCAAAGTAGCTTACAAAGCAGTTATTAAACCAGTTGAAGGAACAATTTTAACAGTTGCTAGAGAAGCAGCAGAAGCAGCAATGGCTGCGATTGATACAACTGATGATATCATTGATATGATGAAAATTATTGTTGAAGCTGGACAAGTTTCATTAGAAAATACGCCTGAATTATTACCAGTATTAAAAGAAGTTGGTGTAGTTGATTCTGGTGGACAAGGGTTAATGTGTGTTTATCGTGGATTTTTAGCAGAATTAACAGGTGAAAAAATTCAAGGTGTTGAAGTTAAAGTAAATATTGATAAAGTAGATTTAACTGCTAATGATGAGCATCATTTACGTGATTTTATGAGTCCAGAAGATATAGAGTTTGGTTATTGTACAGAATTTATGGTTCGTTTTGACAAAGAAAAAGGACGTTCATTTGATGAAGAAACATTTAGAAAAGAAATGAGTCAATTCGGTGATTCATTATTAGTTATTTCTGATGATGAAGTAGTTAAAGTACATATTCATGCTGAACATCCTGGTGATGTATTTAATTATGGTCAGCAATATGGTGAATTAATTAAAGTTAAAGCAGATAATATGAGAGAACAACATCGTGAAGTGTTAAAATCAGATCGTGCTAAAATGAATCCACAAAATCAAAAACCATTAGATTATGCAATTATAACTGTTGCTATGGGATCAGGTATCGCAGAGATGTTTAAATCTATGGGTGCTAATTTTGTGATTGAAGGTGGACAAACAATGAATCCATCTACAGAAGATTTTGTGAAAGCGATGAATCAAATAAAAGCCGAACGCTATATTTTATTACCTAACAATAAAAATATTATTTTAGCAGCAAAACAAGCAGCAGAATTATCTGAAACTAATGTTATTGTGGTCGAAACACGCTCAGTACCACAAGGTTTAGCAGCATTGCTGGCCTTTAATTCTGAAGTAAGTTTAGATGAAAACATGGAAAGTATGACATCAAGTTTAGATAATGTAAAAACAGGTCAAATTACTTTTGCTGTTCGTGATACAAAAATTGATGGTGTTGAAATTCATAAAGATGAGTTTATGGGTATCAATGAAAGTAAAATTATTTCATCAAATAAAGATCACATGACAGTTATTAAACAATTACTTGCCTCTTTAATAGATGAAGAAAGTGAAATTTTAACAGTCATTGTTGGTGAAAATGTAGAAGATACAGTAGTTGATGAAGTATTGAACTATTGTGAAACAACTCATCCAGAAGTAGAAGTCGAAATTCATAAAGGTGAGCAACCACTGTACACATTTATTTTTGGTGTAGAATAGTTTAATAGAATTAAATAGAATTAACGATAATTGTAACTTATATGATGTAAGTCATCTTTTATCGTTAATTCTATTATTTAGTTTGTATCAATAACTTGTTATTCTCTATGAGAAAATGATAAATTAAAGTTATTATATTATATAAAGGAGTTATTTCTAATGAAATACAGAAGTGTGTTTGATATTATCGGTCCAATTATGGTAGGTCCTTCAAGTTCTCATACAGCTGGTGCTGTAAGAATTGGTCTGATTGCACATGATTTATTTGAAAGTCAACCTACAGAAATTCAAATTTCTCTTTATGGTTCATTTAAAGATACGTATAAAGGGCATGGTACTGATGTTGCGCTCGTTGCAGGTATTTTAGGTTTCGATACGAATGATACACGCATTCCTAATAGTTTAGCAATTGCAGAAACATTAGGGATTAATATTACATTTAAGGAAATGCAAGAAACAAGGCCACATCCGAATACCGCTCATATTTTTTTAAAAAATAATAATGGTAATACTTTAGAAGTTGAAGGGATTTCTATCGGTGGTGGAAAAATTGAAATCACACAATTAAATGGATTTGAAGTTGCAATGTCAGGTAATTCACCAGCTTTATTAGTTTTTCATAATGATAAATTTGGTGCGATTTCACATGTTACTAAAGTATTGTCTGATTATCAGTTGAATATCGGTGCAATGCAAGTGTCGCGTCATGAAAAAGGAAAAATTGCTTTGATGACCATAGAATTAGATGAAGAAATCCCATCAATTGTAATTGATAAAATTAATCAATTAGAGGGTATATTAAAAGTCACGACAATGAAGGATGTGTAGGATTAAAATATGTTTAGAAATATTGCAGAATTACTAGAACAATCAGAAACATTGAATATGCCAGTATCAGAAATAATGATTACACAAGAAATGTCGGAAACTGGTTTATCTCGTCAAGAAATTTGGACTAAAATGGAACAAAATTTAGAAGTGATGACACAAGCTATTGCACGTGCTGATAAAGGCGTAAAATCACCTACTGGATTAACTGGTGGTGATGCAGTCAAAATGAGAAATTATATTGCACAAGGTCGTAGTATTTGTGGTGAAACATTTTTGTCTGGTGTTGCGGGTGCAATAGGAACTAATGAAGTGAATGCAGCAATGGGCATTATTTGTGCTACCCCAACAGCAGGTTCAGCAGGTGTGGTACCGGGATGTTTATTTGCAGTGGCGGAGAAATTTAACTGCACACATGAACAAATGATTCGCTTTTTATTTACTGCTGGTGCTTTTGGCTTTGTTGTAGCAAATAATGCCTCAGTATCAGGTGCAATGGGTGGTTGTCAAGCCGAAGTCGGCTCAGCAGCAGCTATGGCAAGTGCAGCAATTGTTGAAATGTTAGGTGGTAGTGCTAAACAATCAGCGCACGCTTTTTCTATTACATTAAAAAATATGTTAGGACTAGTTTGTGATCCGGTTGCGGGTCTTGTAGAAGTACCTTGTGTAAAACGAAATGCTAGTGGTGCAAGTAATGCGATGCTAAGTGCTGATATGGCTTTAGCAGGTATTGAAAGTAAAATTCCTGCTGATGAAATTGTAGATGCAATGCATAAAATTGGTCAAAGCATGCCGTCTGCATTAAAAGAAACTGCACAAGGGGGATTAGCCGCCACTAAAACAGGTAAGCATTATGAAAGTATAATTTTTAAAAAAGAAAACGTATAAATTAAGGAGTAAGATGATTGAAAGCGTTAAATAATATGCAAGTGCAATATTTAAAAGGTATTGGACCGAAAGTGTACGAAAAATTAGCTGAATTAAATATTCATACTGTACAAGATTTATTATTATTTTTGCCTACGCGTTATGAAAGTTCAGAAATTGATGATTTATCTACAGCACAGCATAATGATAAAGTTAAAGTGATTGCGACGATTAGTTCAATACCACAAGTCACGTTTTATGGCCATAAAAAATCAAGACTAATTTTCACAGCTTTAGTTAATGATATTGCCGTTAAAATCGTCTTTTTTAATCAACCTTTTTTAAAAAATCAACTTTCATTAAATCAAGATATCGTCGTGACAGGTAAATGGGATTTACGAAAACAACAATTAAGTGCTAATAAATATCATGTTTATCAACATAATGCTTCAGCAATGCATCAAGGAGCTATGGAAGCAATTTATCCATTGAAACAGTTAATTCATCAAAAAACTTTTTATAAATATTTAGAACAAGCCTTACCTTATATTGAACAACTTGAAGATGATTTACCATCTTATTTGATTGATAAATATCAGTTATTACCATTCTCAGCAACTATTTTGACTTTGCATCAACCTAAAGATATGTTAACATTCAATCTAGCAAAAAAATCTTATATTTTTAGAGAATTATTTGATTTTCAACTTAAGCTTCAACTGAAAATGCAACAATTAAAAAATGTTCAAAATGATGGTATTGCTATTCGTTATCAATTACCTAAAATCAAACAATTTATTAAAGATTTACCTTTTGAATTAACTGAAGCACAAAAAAAGACGGTTAATGAAATTTTTTATGATTTAAAATCTACTTATCGTATGAATCGTTTATTACAAGGTGATGTCGGTTCAGGAAAAACGATTGTTGCTGCATTAGCAATGTATGCGGCAGCTACAGCTAATTATCAAAGTGCTTTAATGGTGCCAACTGAAGTTTTAGCAGAACAACATGCTAATAGTTTAGTTGAATTATTTACACCGTATGGAATTAATATTGCTTTATTAACAAGTTCAGTCAAAGGAAAATCACGTCAATTAATTTTAGAACAATTAAAAAAAGGTGAGATTGATATTATTATTGGTACACACGCACTGATTCAAGATGAAGTACAATTTAAATCAATAGGTATTGTTATTACTGATGAACAACATCGTTTCGGAGTTAAACAGCGTCGTTTATTAAAAGATAAAGGAATGGATACCAATGTTTTAATGATGACAGCAACACCCATTCCAAGAACTTTAGCTATTAGTACTTTTGGTGATATGGATGTGTCTATTATAAAAGAATTGCCTAAAGGTCGTAAAAAAATTGATACTCGTTGGGCAAAAACACAACAATTACCAAGTGTATTGCAGTTAATGACTCGAGAATTAAATAAGGGATTTCAAGCTTATGTCATTTGTCCATTAATCGAAGAATCTGAACATCTAGAGTTGCAAGACGCTTTAGATATGTATCATAAATTAACACAATATTATCAACAATCACCTTACAAAGTTGGTTTATTACATGGTAGAATGTCAAGTCGAGATAAAGAAATAATAATGCAACAATTTTTTAATAATGAAATTCAAGTATTAGTATCAACAACAGTAATCGAAGTCGGTGTTAATGTAGCGAATGCCACATTTATGCTAATTTCAGATGCTTCGAGATTTGGTCTATCTACACTACATCAATTACGTGGACGTGTGGGAAGAAATAGTCATCAATCTTATTGTATTTTAGTAGCTGATCCTAAAAATGAAGCAGGTAAAGAACGTATGAAAATTTTATCAGAAGTGGCAGATGGTTTTGAATTATCTGAACGCGATTTAAAAATGCGCGGACCTGGTGATTATTTTGGCTATAGACAAAGTGGTGTACCAGAATTTCGTTATGCCAATATTGTTGAAGATTACCAAATTATGGCACAGGCTAGAGAAGAAGCAGCTATACTAGTCAAAAATATTGAATTTTATAAAACTAAGTTATATACTAGGATAAATAAAAATATAGAAATTATGGAGTAATCGTATGAGTAAATTTAAAAATACTTTACGTTGGCTTGCTATTGTCATATTATTAATCACTTCAATTACTTTGATTTTTTGGAATCAAATTAGAGCATATATGACAAATCAAGTTAATGATAAAATTATCACAGCATATCAAGAAGATAAAAGTGATGTTGAAATTAATTGGTGGGAAAAATATTTATCAGAAGGTAAACAAGATAATATTAAAATTACAGATAATATGTTAGGTATTATTAATATTCCATCAGTAAATATTAGTGAGCCTATTTTTAGAGAAGCAACTGAACAACATTTAATTGATGGTGTAGCTACTGTCCTTGCTGAAGACAAAACTGGTTTACTTGATGAACAAAATGTTGCCATTGCAGGTCACTCTGTACAAGGTGTAGGTATTAGATTTAATAACTTACTAAAAATTAAAGAGGGTGATGAAGTTCAAATTGTGACTAAAGAAGGTATGAAAAAATATAAAGTTTATAAAATTTATAATGTAGGTCCAAGTCAAATTGAAGAAGCATACAATCATCCAGGTGAACCACAAGAAGTGACACTAATTACATGTACTTCTTATAATAGTTCAACAGACGTTTGGGAAGAACGAATGATTGTTAAAGCTAAAATAGTAGAATAAAAATATAAGAATGCTTGAGCATTCTTATATTTTTTGTTTTATTAAATAGGTATGTTATAATATTTAATAATATTAAATAAGAGAGGTAAGTTATGAAAATCGCAGTAGATTTAATGGGTGGAGATCATGCGCCAAATAGTATTATAGAAGCGGTTAAATTGTTTAATGAACAATTTCCTGAGATACATCTAATGGTTTATGGTAGTCAAGAAGCTTGTCAACAATTAACAACATTAAAAAATGTCACAACAGTTATTTGTGAAGATATGATTTTAAATGATGACGAACCAGTGAAAGCAATTAGAACAAAAAAAGAAGCATCAATGGTCAAAATGGCTTATGCTGTACGTAATGGAGAAGCTGATGCTTGTATTTCTGCCGGTAATACAGGTGCTTTATTAGCAGCAGGTGCTTTAATTGTAGGTCGTATTAAAGGTATTCAACGTCCAGCATTAGCACAAGTTTTACCAACATTATCTGGTAAAGGAACAATGTTTATGGATTTAGGTGCAAATGTAGATGCTAAACCAGAGCATTTAGAACAATATGCTATTTTAGGACAATTATATGCTCAAAGCATACGTCAAATTAAATCACCTAAAATTGCGTTATTAAACATAGGAACAGAAGATAAAAAAGGACACGAACTTGCAAGAAAAACATTTGATAAACTACAAACTAATACTTCAATTAATTTTATCGGTAATGTAGAAGCACGTGAATTATTAACAGATAGTGCTGATGTTATTATTACTGATGGTTTTACAGGAAACATGGTATTAAAAACAACTGAAGGTACAGCAAATTTATTAATGTCTATATTGAAGTCGACTTTTATGAAAAATATTAAAACTAAGTTTGCCGCTGCTTTGATAAAAGAAGATTTAAAAGAAATGAAAAGTTTACTAGATTATAGTGAATATGGTGGAGCTTACTTATTAGGACTTAAAAATCCAGTGATTAAAGCACATGGTTCTTCAGATAGTTATGCTTTTTTTAATGGTATTCGTCAAGCCATGTTAATGCAAGAACAACAAATTGCAAGTTTAATTGAAGAAGTAGTACTAGAAAGCCAAAAAACGAACTAAAAACTAAAAATATAATAGCAATAATAAAAAATGTACGTTTATTATTGCTATTTTTGTATTTTAAGATAAAAATGTATTTATTATTGAAAAGTATAAGGTTTCGTGATAAATTAAAGGAGTAGTAGATAGGTTGCTTTTATAATCCATAATATTTTTTTTATAAAGGAGTAAATTTAATGACAAACAGTGATTTACAAATTGCACAACAAGCACATTTAACGGATATTCGTATAATTGCTAAACAATTGATGATTGAAGAAGAGAATTTAGAACTATACGGTAAATATAAAGCAAAAGTTAATCGACATTTATGGCAAAAAGTAAAAGATAATGCTGACGGTCATCTTGTTTTAGTGACATCAATTAATCCTACACCTGCTGGTGAAGGAAAATCAACGGTGACGATTGGTTTAGCACAAGCATTAAATCAATTGAATAAAAAAGCAATTGTAGCACTGCGCGAACCATCACTAGGTCCAGTTATGGGGATTAAAGGTGGTGCTGCTGGTGGTGGGTATGCACAAGTTGTACCGATGGAAGACTTAAATTTACATTTTACAGGCGATATTCATGCAATTACAACTGCAAATAATTCTATCTCAGCCTTTATAGATAATCATTTATTTCAAGGGAATGAACTAGGTATCGATCGTGTTGTTTGGAAACGTTGTGTTGATTTAAATGATCGTGCATTAAGAGGTGTCATTGTTAATACCGCAATGCGTCAAGGTAAAGAAACACGACCAGATGGTTTTGATATTACAGTAGCATCAGAAATTATGGCAGTCCTTTGTTTAGCCAATGATATAGATGATTTAAGACAACGATTAGCGAAAATGGTTGTCGCATACAAAAAAGATAACACGCCTATTACTGTCGCTGATTTAAACATTCAAGGTGCTTTAACTTTAATTTTAAAAGATGCGATTCAACCTAATTTAGTACAAACATTAGAAAATACACCTGCTTTTGTTCATGGTGGGCCTTTTGCTAATATTGCACATGGTTGTAATTCAGTACAAGCGACTAAGTTAGCTTTAAAATTAGGTGATTATGCCATCACTGAAGCAGGTTTCGGTGCCGATTTAGGCGCTGAAAAATTTTTAGATATTAAATGTCGTCAGGCTAATTTGCATCCGAATGCTATTGTTATCGTTGCAACTATTCGTGCATTAAAAATGCATGGTGGTGTAGAGAAAGATCAATTAGCTGTATCAAATTTAGCTGCTTTAAAATCAGGAATTGTCAACTTAGAAAAACATATTGAAAATATTCAACAATATAAAGTACCATTTGTGATCGCTATTAATAAATTTATTACAGATAGTGATGAAGAAATTAATTGGTTATTAGATTGGGCTAAACAACATCATTATAAAATTGCTTTAACGGAAGTATGGGAACATGGTGGCCAAGGTGGTATTGCTTTAGCACATGAAGTTATTGAATTATGTGAGCAGCAAGAGTCGCATTATCAAGCACTTTATGATACAAATTTATCAATACAAGATAAAATAAATATCATTGCTACTAAAATATATGGTGCGAAAGACGTTAAATATAGTGATGAGGCATTAGAACAACTTAAAATATTTAATGATAATGGTTGGGATAAATTACCTATTTGTATGGCAAAAACACAATATTCTTTATCAGATGATCCAACAAAATTAGGTAGACCAGAAGCATTTACTTTAAATATCCGACAATTACGTGCTTCAGTAGGTGCTGGTTTTATCGTGGCCTTAACAGGTACAGTAATGACTATGCCAGGATTACCGAAACAACCTGCTATGCTTAATATGGATATAGATGATGATGGGCAAGTTATCGGTTTATTTTAATTAAATCTATGATTAACACCTCCTTATAAGACATTATAAGGGGGATTATTTTATATAAGAAAAGTGACACATTTAATTTATTTAATGACATTTTAGAAAATCTAAAGTAAAATTAATATATAATTTAGAAAGGAGATTATGATGGCTAAAATAAATCATTATCAACAACAAGTACAACATTTTTTAACAAAATTCGATAAATTCTGCCATATGCATCAAATTGATGTGCAAGATAAACAATTATTTGTTCAAGCATTTTCACATTCATCTTTTGCCAATGACTTTCATTTAGGCTATTTAGCGCATAATGAACGTTTAGAGTTTTTAGGTGATGCGATATTAGAATTGACGGTGTCACAATATTTATTTAATCGTTTTCCTAATAAACCTGAGGGAGAATTGACAAAAATGAGAGCAACAGTCGTTTGTGAACCTTCACTTGTAATATTAGCAAAACAATTAAATTTTAATCATTTATTATTGTTAGGTAGAGGTGAAGAGAAAACAGGTGGGCGAGAACGACCATCTATTTTAGCTGATGTTTTTGAAGCATTTATTGGTGCATTATATTTAAATAGTGGCATTGAAGCTGTTAATGTGTTTTTACAAAATATTATGTTTCCAATGATAGATAAAGGTGAAATATTTGTTCATTTCGATTCGAAAACGCAATTACAAGAATTAGTACAAGGTAAGGGATGGCCTACAGCTATTTATAGATTAGTAAGTGAAAGTGGTCCGGCACATCATAAATTATTTGAATGTGAAGTGTTAATTAATCAAACAAGTTATGGGACAGGTAAAGGTCGTACTAAGAAAGATGCTGAGCAAAATGCTGCTAAACAAGCAATTAAAAAATTACAAAATTAATAATTAGAAATGGAGAATGAGCGTGTACTTAAAAAAAATTGAGAGCATAGGTTTTAAATCTTTTGCTGACAAAATATCAGTTGATTTAACACACGGATTAACGGCGATTGTTGGCCCAAATGGCTCAGGAAAGAGTAATATTATTGATGCAGTTCGATGGGTACTTGGAGAACAATCTGCTAAAAGTTTACGTGGTAGAAAAATGGAAGATATTATTTTTGCTGGTACAGATTTACGTGCACCGTTAAATTTAGCAGAAGTCACATTAACTTTTGATAATAAAGATCATCAACTTCCAATAGATAAGGATGAAATCGAAGTCACGCGACGCTTATATCGTACAGGAGATAGTGAATATTTAATCAATCAACAAAATTGCCGATTAAAAGATATTGTTGATTTATTAATGGAGTCTGGTTTAAGTCGTGATGCCTTTTCAATTATTTCACAAGGCCGTGTAGATGAAATTTTAAATAGTAAGCCAGAAGATCGTCGTGGCATCATTGAAGATGTTGCAGGTGTATTAAAATATAAACAGCGTAAAAAAGAAGCAGAGAAAAAATTAGCAGAAACTAAAGATAATTTATTACGTATATATGACATTATTAAAGAATTAGAACAACAAATAGAACCTTTACGCGAACAATCTGCAGTAGCTCAAGAATATGTCAGTTTAAAAGAAGAATTGAAAACATATGATATTAGCGTCGTAGCAAAAGATATATTAACTGCAAGTAAAGCCTATAAACAATTACAACAAGATATACAATCAATTACAACGATGATTAATAATCGTGAAGTACAATTACAACAAGATACAGAACAGCTTGGTCAATTAAAAGCAGAATATCAACAAATAGAATTATTATTAACAGATTTACATCAACAAGAATTACAATTGACAAGTCATGTAGAACAGTTGCAAGGTCATATCAATGTTATTAATGAGCGCAGTAAAAATCAGTCGGAAAATGATCGTAATTATGAAAAAGAAATGATACAATTACAACAAACGATTGATATGATTAAAGAAGATAGTGATCAATTACAACAACATTACCAACAACTGGCAACACAAAAACAACAAAAGAAATCACAATTGCGACAATTAACTGAGCAGACAACTAATTTTGAAGCACATATTGAACAACAATTAGAAATTTTAAAAAATCAACATTTCAGTTTATTAACCGAACAAACTGAAATCGAAAATAAACTACACTATCAATCAACACAACAGACACAAGATTTAGAACAACAACAACGTATTACATTACGTTTGACGCAATTAGATGAAGAAATTTCACAACAAACACAGCAAACACAAGATTTAGAACAACAATTATTAAAATTCAATAAGCAATTTTCACACTTACAACAACAATATGATAAACAAAGTGCAGAATATTTAGTGATAGAAGAACAACGTTCTGAACATCGTAAAAAATTACAGCAAGGATATCAATTGCAAAGTCAATTATCAGCTAAGTTAACTGGTTTAGAACGTTTAATTAATGAGAATAGTACATTCTATTCAGGTGTTCGTGCCATTCTAAAGCAAAAACAACCAGGTATTCATGGTGCAGTTGCTGAATTAATTAATGTAGAAAGTACAGAACGTTTAGCTATTGAAACAGCTTTAGGTGCAACGCAACAATATGTGATAGTAGATGATGCGCAAGTAGCCCGAACAGCAATTACTAAGTTGAAACAATTAAAAGCAGGTAGAGCGACATTTTTACCCTTAGCCATTATTCAACCTAAACAATTACCACAACAAGTATTTCAAGCTATTTATCAACATGAAGGATTTATAGGTATTGCTGCTGACTTAATTCAATATGACGCGAAGTATCGTTCTATTATTCACCATTTATTAGGTCAAATTATCATTGCTAAAAATTTAACTTTTGCGAATGAGTTAGCTAAAATTATTCAATATCGTTATCGTATTGTCACTTTAGAAGGTGATGTTGTTAATGCTGGTGGTGCTATGACAGGTGGTGCCAATAAACAAACACAACAATCAATTTTACAAATAAAAGAAGAACAACAACAAGTGCAACAACAATTAACTGCACTTCAACAACAAATACAACAATTAGAACAAACAGTTAAAGAGAAAGAACTTTATTGGCAACAATTAGAACAACAATTACCATTAATAAGACAACAATTTGAACAACAAAAACTAGAACAACAACAGTTAACTATTCAATTAACTAATCAACAAAGTGAGTTAGAGAAATTACAAAGATTACATCAAGATACCGCAAATGAATTGTCAATTATTAAACAAAGAGAAGCAACATTAGATAGTTCTACTTATCAACAAAGACTATCAGCCATTGAACAACAAATTTTAACAATTAATGAAGCAATTGATCAGAAAAAATCAGAACAATTAAATTCTAAATTGGCATTTGATGAATTAATGCAAACTATCGCAACAATTAAGATGGATGTAGCACTATTATCAGAACAATTAAAAGTCACAACAGAAAAAATTGAAGATAAATCACAATTGTTAGAAGCAAGTGAAAAGAAATTAGCTCAAGTGAAACATAATATGTCACTGTTGAAACATCATCAAGATGATGATCAAACTTTATTACAATCTTATAAAGAACAATTAGTTACACAAAAACAACAGTTAGTAACTGTCCAAGAAACTTTATCTCAAACGCAAAAAACTAAAGTGAATACACAGTTAACGATTAATAAACATGAACGATTATTAGCAAATGCTGAAGCGGAATTATCAGAACAGAAAAATATATTAGCGAACCAACAGGTACAATATAATCGTTTAGATGTTCAAATAGATCATTTAATAAATTATTTAGAACAAGAATATCAATTAACTGCACAATTAGCTCAAGAATTGTATCCTTTAACTGTCGATTATGACGAAGCTAAACAACAAGTTAAATTATTAAAATTATCTATTGATGAATTAGGTGACGTGAATATCGGTGCTATTGCTGAATTTGAACGTGTTAATGAGCGTTATCAATTTTTATCAGAGCAAAAATTAGATTTAGAAGAAGCACAAGCATTACTATTTGATGTAATTAATGAAATAGATATAGAAGTTACAACAAGATTTAAAACGACTTTTGATCAAGTTGCTAAATCCTTTAATTATATATTTGAACAATTATTCCAAGGTGGTTATGCTGAGTTAATACTAGATAATCCAGATAATTTGTTAGTTTCTGGTATTGAAATTAATGCACAACCACCAGGTAAAAAATTACAACATATGTCATTATTGTCAGGTGGAGAACGTGCACTAACAGCAATTGCATTATTATTTGCAATTTTAAAAGTTAAAGCTATGCCATTTGTGATTTTAGATGAAGTGGAAGCAGCATTAGATGAAACAAATGTTATTAGATATGCTGAATATTTACAAGTGTTTTCAAAAGAAACACAATTTATTGTCATTACTCATCGTAAAGGAACGATGGAACGTATGGATACATTGTACGGTATCACGATGCAAGAAAAAGGTGTTTCCAAAGTAGTCAGTGTTCAATTAACTGAAATAGAACAACAAATTGATATAAAGGAGTAAATTATGGCAAAATTTTTTAGTAAATTAAAAACAAAATTTTCTAGTAAATCTGAAACACAACAAGAACGAGATTTAAGCCAATTATCTGAAGGTGAAATCGTTGGTGTACAAGATTTTGGTTTAATGTCATTAGATGAATATGAAAAAATAGAAGAACAAGAAATCGGTATGCGATTTAAAAAAGGATTAGAAAAATCGCGTCGTCAATTCCAAGGTGCTTTAAACGATTTAATGGCACGTTATCGTGAAGTTGATGAAGAGTTTTTTGAAGAATTAGAAGAATTATTAATTCAAGCTGATGTCGGTTTTGATACGGTGATGACACTTGTAGATGAATTAAAACAAGAAGTGAAATTAAAAAATATAAAAGAAACAGCTGATTTAAAAGAAATGATCGTAGAAAAATTAGTGGATATTTATCAACGTTCAGATGATAATGTTAATCAAACGATTAATATGCAACCAGAAGGTGAATTAACTGTTATTTTATTTGTTGGTGTGAATGGAGTAGGTAAAACAACGACGATTGGTAAATTAGCACATCGATATATTTCTCAAGGAAAAAAAGTCATGTTAGCCGCAGGCGACACTTTCCGTGCAGGAGCTATTGATCAATTACAAGTATGGGGAAATAAAGTAGGTGCAGAAGTTATTAAACAATCTGAAGGTTCAGATCCAGCAGCTGTTATTTATGATGCTATACAATCAGCAAAAGCTAAAAATATTGATATTTTAATCTGTGATACGGCCGGACGTTTGCAAAATAAAACCAATTTAATGAATGAACTAGAAAAAGTTCATCGTGTCATACAGAAACAATTACCAAATGCACCACATGAAGTATTATTAACATTAGATGCTACCACAGGTCAAAACGCCTTATCACAAGCACAAGCTTTCAAGCAAGCAACTAATGTAACAGGTATTGTTTTAACTAAATTAGATGGTACTGCAAAAGGTGGTATTATTTTAGCAATTAAAAATGAATTAGCTATTCCGGTTAAATTAGTTGGTCTTGGTGAACAAATGAATGATTTACAGCCATTTGATGCTGAAAAATATGTTTACGGTTTATTTGCAGATATTATAGATGATAGTGAAGCACAAACAGCAATTGAGTAAGCAGTTAGTGTAAAGTTATTGTTGGTCGAAAATAGAAAAGAAATAAATTCTCATGCTATACTAAAAGTGCCTAAACTAAAGAAAGCGAGAATTTATTTCATGACAATTATATCACAATTAGAAACGTTAATACTAGATAATAAGGAATTATTAATAGAAATTGTTGGTGGTAACTATAATGAGTTATCCCTTTCTGAAATAGTTAAGAATAGTAAAACTAACTTAGAAAAAATAGGCAGAAATCTGATTCAATATTTAATGGCACCAGGTAACTATTATTATTTATTAGA
>NZ_JBZXTS010000030.1:0-16672 GCF_058895785.1 Staphylococcus sp. B1(2026) | reverse complement strand
ACCAACAAAAAGTTGACACTATCGACTTTTTTATTTAACTTGCAATTTATAGCTTAATCTTATAAAATTTAAAGTAGTGTATTAAACAATGGAGGCTAAGTTGATGACAATACAAGATAATATCCAGCAACTGGCAGATGAGCAATTGTTTAAAGATGCCCAGGAGATAAGACAATTAATTCGTGTGCAAATAGAGCATGTAACAATGCCACAATGTCCGTTGTACGAAGAAGTGATTGATACGCAAATGTTTGGACTATCTAAAAAAATAGAATTTGCTATTAAATTAGGTTTAATTAAAGAATCACAAGGTAAAGAATTATTAGATAATTTAGAAAAAGAATTATCACAATTACATGAAAAGTATTTAAATCAATCGTAATTTTATATAAATGATAGTCTGGTAGCACGTCAATATTTACCAGACTTTTCTTATAGAAAAAAGGAGAGACTATGTCAAAATATACTAGACAACAACCTATTAGTCTTATTAAAGAATTATTTACTTATTTTAAGTCTAATAGAGAATTACAATTAGGTAGGATTCAATTTATTGATAAAACAATGATATTAATTATCATTTTATATTCTATTTTTAGTGTAGGAATGATCTATAGTGCAAGTATGATAGGTAATCAACATGGCTTATTTACTTCTGGTGTGATCGTAACTGAATATTACTTTGCTGTTCGACAATTAATCTGGTGTGTGATTGGTATACTATTATTATTAGGTGTAGCTTATTTTTTACCTTATGAATTGTATCGTAATGGAAATTTTATGAAATATAGTGCCATCATTATTATTATCATGTTATTGATTACCAGATTTTTTGGAGATGTTAATGGTTCATACGGATGGATAAAACTACCAGGTGGATTTAATATTCAACCTGTCGAATTTGCTAAACTATATATAATTATTTATTTTGCTTATATTTTAGAAACACGAAATAGTGAGTTAATTTATAATAATTTAAAGGGAATGAGACTTTATACTATTTTTACATTGCCTATATTTATACTGGCGATCATTATTATTTGGGAGAATGATTTTGGATCGGCAATTATTATTGTAGCAATTATTTCAGTCATGTTTTTAACATCTAAAATAAGATTGAGAAATTTAAGTCATATTTTAGGGATAGGTGCAGCAGCCATTTCAATATTTACTTTAATAAAATATTTAATTTTCGGTTATGTATTTAGTCCTTATCAAATTAATCGTTTTAAAAGTTGGATAGATCCATTTTCAGATATTGAACATTCAAGTTATAATTTATACAACTCGTTAATTGCTATAGGTAATGGGGGTATATTTGGTCGTGGTTTAGGTAATTCAGTTCAAAAATTAGGTTTTTTACCTGAAGCGCATACAGACTTTATTTTTGCGGTTATTGCAGAAGAATTAGGTTTAATAGGTGTACTTATTATTTTAGGTTTTTTATCTTATTTATTTTTTAAAATTATTAATGGTGCTAAACAAGCACCAACAACGTATGCAGCTCAAATATGTGTTGGTTATGTAACATGGATTACGATACAAGCTGTTTTTAATTTAGGTGGTGTATCAGGAGCTATTCCATTAACTGGTGTACCTTTACCTTTTTTAAGTTATGGTGGTAGTTCTATGTTAGCTTTATGTTTAGGTATGGGAATCGTATTAAATGTGTTAGCACATATTGTACATCGTCAACCAAAAAATAAATAATAAAAGTAGAATTTGGGGAATAAACATGAAGAAATTTAAAAGAAGTCATTGGATTATATTGACAACAATTATAGGTGTTTGGTTACAGACGATATTAACTTATCATTTTGGATTTTCGTTAAAATATATAGGATGGTTACAAGAAATTATTCTACTTATTAATCCATTACCTGCACTAATGGTAGTTTTTGGTGTTGCTTTATTCTTTAAAAAAGAACGTAATGCTAAAATTTATTTGATAATCACTACTTTAGTTTTAGATATTATATTGTATGCTAATGTATTGTTTTTCAGATTTTTTAATGATTTTATTACACTGCCTTTATTGTTTCAAACAAGTAATTTTGGGTCATTAGGTAGAAGTGTAGGTGCTAATTTTAGAATCTATGATACTTTATTTTGGGTCAGTTTCATCTTAATTATTGCTACTTATAAATATGCACCTTTAATGTTATTGAAAATATCTAATTTTAGACAAATCAATAAAAAAATTTATTATTTAACTTTTTGTTTCTTAGCTTTTCTTAATTTGGGATTACAAGAAATTGCTAGACCACAATTGTTCACTCGAGCTTTTGATCGTGATTTATTAGTGAGAAATTTAGGGATTTTTAATTATCACATTTATGATGCTGGTTTGCAATCCATTACAACAATACAAAAATCATTAGCAGATGAAGCTGAATTTGATGTCGTTAAAAATTATATTGATTTACACAAAGGTAAAGTTAATCCAGCTTATACAGGTATTGCTAAAGGACGTAATGTAATTATTATCTCTTTAGAATCATTACAAAATTTTGTGATTAATCGAACTGAAGATGGTCAAGAAATTACACCTTTTTTAAATTCGTTAACACATGATAAAGATACAATTTATTTTGATAATTTTTATCATCAAACAGCACAAGGTAAAACAAGTGATGCAGAATTTATAGTTGATAATTCACAATTTGCTTTAGCTAGAGGCGCAGTATTTTTTACTAATACATCAAATACCTTTAGTACTTTAACTCAAAAATTAAATAAAGCCGGTTATTTTACAGCAGTACAACATGCAAATAATGCATCTTTTTGGAATAGAAGCTTAATTTATCCGAGATTTGGGACACAAAAATTTTATGATGTAAATGATTATACTGTAACACCCGAAGAATCCGTTAACTGGGGATTAAAAGATATTCCTTTCATGAAGCAAAATGTACAACAAATGTCTAAAATGAAACAACCATTTTATACAAAGATTATTACTTTAACTAATCATTATCCGTTTACTTCTGATGAACAAGATAGATATATTCAACCATATCACTCATCGTCAGCAACGGTAAATAACTATTTTGTCACTGCACGTTATTTAGATGAATCCATTAAAGTTTTATATGATGAGTTAAAAGCAAAAGGTCTATATGATAACTCAATTATTATCATGTATGGTGATCATTATGGTATTTCTGAAAATCATAATGAAGCAATGGCGCAATATTTAAATAAAGATACTTTAACACCTTATGATGTGACAGAATTACAAAAAATTGCCTTTTTTATTACGATTCCTAATTCAAATAAAGGGCATGTCAATAGTACCTTAGGTGGACAATTGGATATTCGTCCAACATTATTAAATTTATTAGGTGAAGATACATCTAAAGATTTTCAACTAGGGCATGATTTATTTGCATTAGATCGTCCTAATTGGTTAGCTTTTAGAGATGGACGATTTGTAACAAATGATTTTATTTATTCTCATAATGTATGTTATTTAAAACCAACAGGTATGAATATTGATAGTAAATATTGTGAACCATTTAAAAAAAATGTGGCTGAACAATTAAATGTATCAGATAAAATTATTTATGGGGATTTATTAAGATTTAATAAAGAAAACAAGGAGAAATAAATGGTAGTTATAGATGTACAAATTATTCCAGTAGGTACGAAAACTGCTTCGGTTAGTAAATATGTTGCTGAAATGCAGCATTTGCTATCTGAGTATAAGCAACAACAAATAATTGAAGATTATGTATTAACACCAATGAATACACAAATACAAGGAAATTTAAAAAATTTATTGAGCGTCATTGAGGCAATTCATGAATTGCCTTTCAAGCAAGATATTTATCGTGTATGTACAAATATTAGAATTGATGATAGACGAGATAAACAATTGACGATGGCAGGAAAACTAAAATCAGTAGAAAATAAAATGTAGGTGAGAAGATGTTGACAGTAAAAAAA
Organism: Staphylococcus sp. B1(2026); assembly: GCF_058895785.1. Taxonomy (NCBI): domain Bacteria; kingdom Bacillati; phylum Bacillota; class Bacilli; order Caryophanales; family Staphylococcaceae; genus Staphylococcus; species Staphylococcus sp. B1(2026). The sequence goes on along the minus strand of NZ_JBZXTS010000030.1, from coordinate 12,724 downwards.
ATTATAACAGGGCAGTTAGATGAAAATTGTTATATTATTTCTAATGGCGAACAAGCATTAATTGTTGATCCAGGAGCAGAACATAAAAAAATTATCAAAGTAATTACGGAAATGCATACAACACCAATTGCGATATTATTAACGCATACACATTTTGATCACATAGGTGCACTAGAAAAAATTAGACATCATTATCATATACCTGTGTATGTTAGTGCTAAAGAACAACAATGGTTAACTGATCCTACCTTGAATTTATCAAGTGGTCGTAGTCCATTTTTTAGTTCAGAAGTGATTTGTCAACCAGCAGAATTTGAGTTTAAAATAGGTGAATTATCAATAGGTTTATTTAGTTTTAAAGTAGTTCCTACACCAGGACATTCACCTGGAGGTGTAAGTTTTATTTTTGATGAATTTGTTATTTGTGGTGATGCATTATTCAAAAATAGTGTTGGACGTACAGATCTTTATGAAGGTAATTATCAACAATTACTAGCAAATATTAAACAATATTTATTTACATTACCTGATGAATTAGTAGTTTATCCAGGACATGGTGATGACACTACGATAGGGATAGAGAAAAAATATAATCCACATTTCAATTAAAAATAGAGTGAGTAAAGTATTTAACTTTATTCACTCTATTTTTTTTGAGGAAAAAATTTATCAGGGGTTTATTTATATAATACAAGGAGGTTTTTATGGATATACAGCAATATATTTTATATTTATGTCAAGAAGCAGTCGTGAAACATGCATCAGATATTCATTTTCATCCGCAAGATAAAAAAATTATAATTAAATTTAGAATTTATAGTGAATTATATGTTATAGAAGAAATATCATTATCAGATTATCTTAAATTAAATTCTCTTTTAAAGTACCGTGCTAAATTAGATATATCTGAAAAAAGAAAAGCACAAAGTGGTCAATTTGAATTAGAAATTAATAAAGAAAATTATGCATTTAGAGTATCTACATTACCATTAAATGAACAACAAGAAGCAATTGTTATTCGTGTTTTATTTCCTAATTTAACACAGTGTGCGTTATCCATTTTTAAAGAGCAAGCGATAAAAATAGAACAGTTGATTAACTATCAAAGTGGATTAATATTATTTGTTGGACCAACAGGTAGTGGTAAATCTTCGACACTTTATCAATTAGCATTAAAATTAGCTTGCAATCAGCAACAAGTCATTTCTATAGAAGATCCGATAGAAATTAATCTTAAAGAAATTTTACAAGTTCAATTTAATGAAAAAGCAGGTAGAACATATGCCAATGTTATTAAAAGTATTTTAAGATGCGATCCAGATGTCATTATTATTGGAGAAATTAGAGACGCAGAAACCGCTATTTGCACTATACAGGCAGCATTAAGTGGACATTTAGTTTTATCAACATTGCACGCTGAAGATGGTAAAGGTGCCTTAGAAAAATTATTAGAATTTGGTATTTCTAAAACAGAATTAAAACAAAGTCTAAAAGGCATTGTTGCACAACGTTTAGTAAAATTAATTAATGATAATGAAAAACAAGGTATTATTGCAGAAGTTAATTGTAGAAAAGATATTATTGGATTTTTAGATGATCATCAATTATTAACTGAAAATTTATCGTACTGGTTTGATAAAGCAGTTAAATATAATTATATTTCATTAGAGGATATGTTATATGAAACAATGTAAGTTATCCTTTAATCAACAAATACAATGACTAATAAAATTAGAGCAATTACTTTCACATGGCTATATTTTACAAGACGCATTAATATTTTTAAATTATCAATTTAATATACCTCAAAACATCCAAAAAAATATGATAGATAATTTAAACCAAGGTCAACAATTATTTCAAATCTTATCTTTGTTAAATTTTAAAAAAGCTATTGTACTAAGAATAAAATTTGGAGAATTGTATGGTGAATTTAACGAAGTATTGCGTGAAGTAATTATGTATTGTCAATTAAAGCAAAAACAAGTAAAACAGATTGCACAAGTATTGACTTATCCCATTATATTAATGCTTGTACTATTTACCATGATAATATTTTTTAATCAATTAATTATCCCACAATTTTCTAACTTTTATTTACAGGATCAAATTGAAATGACAAGCATCATTGCAACACTCATGTATATACTAGCAGCCATACCAAAAATAATTTTATTATTACTTGCAACGACTATCGCATTAATTAGTTTGTTGTGAATGATATATCGTATTAAAAATATTCATTATTTTTGCGTCATTATGTATCGATTACCTATTATTAAATACATGTTTAAATATTATATGACGTTTATTTTTACTAGAGAATTAAGTTATTTTTTACGTAATGGTTTTTCATTAAATCAAACATTAATGATTTTTGAACAAATAAATCATAAACACATTCAGTACATTGCACAATTTTTAATTAAAGATATTGAGCAAGGACATAGTTTATCTTATGTCGTAAAGCAACAAAATTTATTTGTTAATGATTTATCTAATTTTATTGAACATGGTGAGATGAATGGTATTTTAGCTGATGAACTTAAATTTTTTAGTGAGATATGTTTAGAGAGAGTCATTAATAAAGTAAATTGGTATTTAAAAATTATACAACCTATTTTATTTGCGGCATTAGCACTCATTATTATAGGTCTATATTGTGTCATTATGATACCAATGTTTGATTTATTACATCACTTTGGAGAAGGAGCTTAATATGTACAAAATTCTAAAACTTTTAAAACGAAACCAAGGATTCACTTTAATTGAAATGTTAATCGTTTTATTAATTATTTCTATACTTTTATTGCTAATTATACCTAATTTAACGAATAATGTTAAAAATGTTAAAGACACAGGTTGTAAAGGATATATTGAAATGGTACAAAGTCAAGTTGTTGCTTTTCAATTAAATGAAAATAAATTACCCACTTTTGAAGAATTAGTTAATCAAAACTATTTAAGAGGAAATGTTGATACCGCCTCACTTTGTCCAAACGGTAAACGTTTAATTATTGATAATGAAGGTCATGTTAGTGTCGAATAAAGGCTTTACATTACTTGAATCCTTAATTGTTCTAATGATTGTGAGTATTATCACAACACTAGTAGTAACGTACGGTTATCAAACACATCGAAAAATATTAGAAAAGCAACAAATATATCAATTAATATTAGATATACAAAAAGTAGAATCGTATAGTTTATTAGAAGCAGCTCATATTGAACTGATAACTAATAGTAATAAATATTATTTAATTTATCAAAAACAAAATCAAATGATAAAAGAAGAAAAAATATTAAATGAAGATGCTATTTTTCAACTAGAAAAGAATAAAAAATTATATTTTAATCAAGGGCAAATTCATCAACCGTATACAATTAATATTAAAATTAATAATAGAGTACATCATGTTGTGATTCAAATGGAATATGGTAGGGTGGTTTATAATGAAACATAATCAAGGATTTTCACTCATTGAGGCCATTTTAGCATTGTCAATTATTTCATTACTAACATTAGGAATAATACCTCAAATTAATCAAGTTTTAATTAAATATAAAGAAAAGGAACAATACTTATTAATGCAACAAATTTTATGAGAAGAACTTAATTATTGTAATGAGATGCATATGAAACAATATAGTGTAGAAAGGTATCCGTATGTTATTTCAATATCTCCACAAAATCTCTTTATTAAAAATCAACAACAAAATATATCGATTCATTATCAACAATAAAGGCTTTACATTAATAGAATCTACAGTGACACTTTTTGTTAGTGTTGTAGTATTAATGTTTTTGCCAATGATATTCACTTCAATACAATCTATTACTTATCAATTTAATGACATTAAAATGACAAATTATTTGTTATTCCACCAACAATTAACAGCTTTATATAATAAAAGTGAACAAGTTATCATAAAAAACAACCATATTTATTGTATCATGCCGGATCAAAGTCAACACGATATTACTATATTACCTAATAAAATTATTAAAGCAACAAAACATCATCAAAAATTTCAAGGTTATTCTCCAATGTTATTGCATGTCAATACGAAGATGAGCATAATCCATAATAATTTATATTTAACCATTGAACAAGGACAATATCATCATGAAATCAAACTTACAAACAAAAAGAAATCACCAAGGTAATATTTTAGTTATTGCGTTGTTAACGTTTGTAATTATTGTAGCGATTATCACATATTGTTTGAATTTGTATCAGACAAAATTAGAAATTATTAATAATTTAACAAAATACTATGATAATAAAATTAATGAACAATGGACAAAAATTAAAAGTTAAGCTATGATAATTTACAAATAGGAGGATGTGGTATGAAGAAAGCAATAGTTTTAGTTGGTTTTATGGGAGCCGGTAAAACATCATTAGGTAAATTACTTGCACGTAAATTAAATCTTAGTTTAATTGATTTAGATAAATTTATTGTACAACAAGAACAACAAACTATTAACGAAATATTCAACACTAAAGGTGAAAAATATTTTCGTGAATTAGAGCATAAATATTTAAAACTGGCTGTAAAAAAATTTGATATTATTTCTACAGGTGGTGGTGTAGTCGAATATAAAAAAAATAACTATTTATTACGTAAATGCCATGTCATTTATTTAAAAGTACCTTTTAATATTATTTATTCTCGTATAAAAAATGATACTAGACGACCACTTGTACAACAAAAAACATATGATGAATTAAAAACAATGTATTATGAACGAGATATTAAATATAATGAATTATCTACTTTAGCAGCATACAATCATAAAAATATTAAAAAAACAGCTTGTTATATTATTGATCGATTAAATTTAAATGAAAATAATAAAGTGTAAAGTTAAAATCTATCATAACTTTACACTTTATTATTTATTTAACTTCTTTAAGTTTACCAGTCCAACCTTTTTTTAAACCACCTGATAAAATATACATTTTTTTATAACCTAATTTGTATAATTGTTGTGCTGCTCTGGCACTAATAGTACCATTATTATCATAAATATAAATAGGGACGTCTTTTCTTAATGAAGTCGCTTTTAATTTAAATTGACTCATAGGTAGATGTCTAGCACCATTGATATGCCCACTATTAAATGCATCTTTTTCACGTACATCAATTAGTTGAACTTTACGAATATTGTCTTTGAATTTTTGTTCATCTAACTGAACAGCAATTTTTTTAAATTTAAAATAATTAATAGCTAAAATAGTAACTATAATGGCTAAAATTATCACTGCAAATAACGAAACAGATAAATTCATTGTATAACTCCTTAAAATAATTTTTATATAATTATTATAATCTACTTTTTAAGATTTGTCTTTTATTTTTTATGATGATATTTTGAATGATTTTGTAGAGTGTGTTATTATTTTAATATAAAATAAAATTGACTAGGAGTTAGACATGTTAGAAAAAATATTTAATCATTTACATCAAAGCAACTCAGATATCGAAGCATTTTTAATTACTAATTTAGTAAATGTCAGATATTTATCAGGTTTTACAGGTTCAGCAGGTGTTATTCTTTTATTAAAAGATAAAAAAATATTTGTGACAGATTCACGTTATACACAACAAGCAGAACAACAATGTCATGATTTTGAAATTGTTACACGAACACAATCATTAGCACAAGAGATTAATGCACTATTACAACAATATCATATTAAATTTGTAGCATTTGAAGAGCAAGTTATGACAGTCGCTGAATTAAAAGTATATGATAATCAAGAAAGACAATGGATAGGTGTTAATAATATAATAGAATATTTTCGTATGTTTAAAACACCAAAAGAATTAGTTTTAATAAAAAAAGCAATTGAAATATCTGAAAATACTTATCACCATATTTTAAAATGGATTAAACCAGGTATGACAGAATTACAAGTTGCTAATGAAATGGAAATGCATATGCGTCAACAAGGTGCAAGTAGTACTTCGTTTGATACAATTGTTGCATCAGGTTGGCGTGGTGCATTACCACATGGTGTAGCAAGTGATAAGATAATTAATTCAGGAGACATGATTACATTAGATTTTGGGTGTTTTTATCAAGGCTATACATCAGATATTACACGAACATTTGCCATAGGTGAACCAGATGAAAAATTAATAGAAATTTATAATTTAGTACGTCGTTCAAATGAATATGCTTTAGCTAATATGAAAGTTGGAATGACAGCTAAAGAAATTGATGCTTTAACAAGAGATATGATTGTAGAAGCAGGTTATGGTGATTACTACGGTCATTCTGCGGGACATGCTATTGGTTTAGATGTACATGAGTCACCAGTTTTAGGTTATGGTAATACAGCTATTATAGAAGAACACATGGTATTAACTATTGAACCAGGTATATATATCCCTAATTTAGGTGGTATTCGTATAGAAGATGATGTAGTGATGACTAAAAATGGTGCAGAAGTTTTAACAACTTTAACTAAGGAATTAATTATTTTACCGTCTAATAAGTAATGAAAAAATATTGAAAATATGTTATATTTAAATAGATTAAAAGATGAAAGGATACTATCATGATTAATACAAAAAATATTCAAGGTACAATCGAAATTGCACCAGAAGTATTAGAAACTATTGCGAATATTGCGACATCAGAAATTGAAGGTGTTGCAAAAATGCAAAGTAATTTTACAACAGATGCATTAGAAAAATTAGGTAAAGTATCATCAAATAAAGGTGTAAGAATAGAACAAGATGATCAAGGAGAAATTATTGTTGATATTTATTGTTCAATTAATTTTGGAATGAACATCGCAGAGGTCGCTCAAAATATTCAAAATAATGTTAGACAATCTATTTTAGATATGACAGAACTACAAACTAAAGAAGTTAATATTTTCATTCAAAATATACAATTTTAATGTGGTTGAGTTATTAAACAATTTAAGAGTGGCTTTACCACTCTTAAATTGTTTTCATGCAGAAAGGATAATGATATGAATAGAACAAAAATAAGAGAATTAGCTTTTAAAACATTATTTCAATTAGATACGATAAAATCTCAAAATGATTTAACTATTCCAGAAGCTTTAACTTTTGTAGTAGAAGATGATAAACAAGTCCATAATGAGTTTTTAAATGAATTAACAGTAGGTGTTGTCGAACAACAACAACAATTAGATGAAGTAATCGAACGTCATTTAAAAAAATGGACTTTATCTAGGTTATCTCGTATGGATAGAAATATTTTAAGATTAGCTACATTTGAGTTAATGAATTTATCTACACCATATAAGGTCATTATTAACGAAGCTATCGAATTGTCAAAATTATATAGCGATAAAGATGATAGTTATCGTTTTATTAATGGTGTGTTGACAGGTATAGTATCAGAAATTAAACAAGTATCTTAATTAAGAAAGGTCTATACTTATGCAAGAGAATTTGACTGTATCTGCATTAACTAAATATTTACAATATAAATTCACACAAGATCCTTATTTAAAAAATGTACGTGTTAAAGGAGAAATTTCTAATTTTAAAGCACATCGTACGGGACATTATTATTTTTCTTTGAAAGATCAAAAAGCTGTGATTAGATGCGTGATGTTTAATGCTAACAAAATAATGAACTCAACTTACCAACCAAAAGATGGAGATCAAGTAGTTATTGAAGGGCATGTAGATATTTTTGCAGGACAAGGTAATTATCAAATTTATGCTAAATCTTTAACATTGGATGGTTTAGGACAATTATATGAACAATATGAATTGCTAAAACAACAATTTGAACAGCGTGGTTACTTTTCAGACATTAATAAAAAGAAATTAATAAAATTTCCTAAAGTAATTGCTTTATTAACAGCACGAGAAGGTGCAGCAATTCAAGATATGTTATCTACATTGAAACGAAGATATCCTTTAGCGAATATCCATATTTATCCTACTTTAGTTCAAGGGCATCAAGCATATAAAGATATTATTAAGCAATTAAAATATGTTCAAAAAATAGGTGCAGATGTTATTATTTTGGGTAGAGGTGGAGGAAGTATCGAAGATTTGTGGGCTTTTAATGAACCACAATTGATTGAGGAAATGTTTAAATGTACGATACCAATCATTTCGGCTGTAGGTCATGAAACTGATTATACTTTATCGGATTTTGTTGCGGATATACGTGCAGCGACACCCACAGCAGCAGCAGAATTAGTTGCCCCAGATGTATTAAATCTATCAGAAGAGATTAATAATAAAATATTAATATTAGATAAAGGCATTCATTATTTCTTGAACAATCAACAACAACAATTTAATAAAATTTATCAAAATATGCGTTTACAAATTACTTCTGGTATGACGAAACATTATTATGATAATATTCAATTTCTAAATGATAAATTACAAAGGCAATTAGTTAATAAAACAGTTAATTATAAGTATAGTTTAGAAAAAAGCAGTTTACAATTAAATACAATTAATCTATTTAATGACATAAAATCTAATAAACAGCGTATAAAATTACTTCAAGAAAAATATGAAGCATGTATTAATAATAAAATAAATCAGCAACAACAACAATTAATACATTATGAAAACCAATTAAAAGCATTAAGCCCAATAGAAATAATGAAACGTGGTTATATTATTGCACAAGACAAAGATACTGTTATTACTTCAATTCAACAAGTTAAAGTAAAACAATTATTAACATTAAAATTACATGATGGTACATTAGATGTAGAAATAAAAAGTAAAGATAGTGGAGAAAAAAATGGTTAAAAAAGAGGATTTTGAAACAAAACTAATGAATTTAGAAAAAATTGTTCAGCAACTTTCAGATGAAGAAACTTCATTAGAAGAAGCAATTAAATTGTATGAAACGGGTATGAAATTAAGTGGTGAATGTCAAAACATTTTACAAACAGCTGAACAAAAAATTATAGAAATTAATGAACAGTATCAGTCAGAGCAAAATGATGAAATTTAATTTATTTATAGAACAACATCAACAATTATTTGAACAACATCTAGTGAAAACCATGAATGAAATGATAAGTCCGCCGATACTTAAAGATAGTATGTCCTATTCTTTATTAGGTGGTGGCAAAAGAATAAGACCAATGATTTTACTTGCTATGTTACAAGCAGGTAATATGGCAATTGATAAAGGTATGGCAAGTGCTATTGCTGTAGAAATGATTCATTGTTATTCTTTAATTCATGATGATTTACCAGCAATGGACAATGATGATTATAGACGTGGTAAATTAACTAATCATAAAGTATATTCTGAAGCACAAGCTATTTTAAGTGGTGATGCCTTACTAACACAAGCATTCCATGTGATTTCACAAGATAGCTATAATACAGATAGTCTTAAATTAAAGATGATTGCTTTACTAGCACATTGTTCTGGTAGTGAGGGAATGGTTGCTGGACAAGTCATCGATATAGATAATCAGGTAATTACATTAAAAGAATTAGAAAATATGCATCATTTGAAAACGGGTAAATTATTGTTATTTCCTTTTGAAGCTAGTGCATATATTATGAATTGGCCTGAAAATGATATCATGTATTTGAGAAAATATTGTTATCATTTAGGGATTGCGTTTCAAGTACAAGATGATATTTTAGAAATAACAAGTGATTTTACAGCATTAGGCAAATCAACACAAAGTGATATTGATAATAATAAAATGACTTATCCGGCATTATTAGGCTTAGAAGGAGCTATAAATAAGTTGAAAGAGCATTATATTGAAGCGGAAAAAAATATAATTATGTTACCAAAACAATATCAAGCATTATTATTATCTATTCTTGATTTAGTTACTACAAGAAAAAAATAATTTCGTCAAATAGGAGGAAGTTAGTTGGAACAGAATGTACTTGTATTAAAAGATGTTTCGGTGAAAATACGAAGACATAAAATATTAAAAGAAATCTCTTTTGATGTCAAAGAAGGAGAAATTGTAGGTTTATTAGGTAGTAATGGGGCAGGGAAAACGACATTATTAAAAAGTATTATTGGAATTATTCCACATTACGAAGGAGAAATGTCATTATTTGATTTAAAATTAGATCATAATTTTAGACATATTTCACATCGTGTTGGTGTGATGTTTGAAACAACTTCATTTTATGACTATTTGACAGTTGAACAAAATTTAAAACAATTAGCCAATTTATCAAATTTCAAAATATCAAATGATCAAATTCATCAAATATTAGTAACAGTTGGTTTAAGTAATTTACGAAAAACAAAAGTGAGTAAATTATCAAATGGTATGAAGCAACGTTTGAATTTAGCACAAGCAATAATGCAACAACCAGATATTTTGTTACTTGATGAGCCAACAAATGCGATGGATGAATTATTTTTAGTGACATTTTATGACTTATTATTAAAATTAGCGCAGCAAGGCATGACAATAGTAATTGCGAGTCACAGATTAGAAGATATTTCATCTATATGCCAACGTTTAATTTTTATGAATAAAGGAGAAATTGTTAACATCACAAGTTTATCTAATTTTATTGAACAAAAAGATTATACTATTTTTCAAGTGAATTCAGTATCACGTGCAAAAGATATTTTAACAGCACATAATATTCCAGTGATAGCAACTAATAAAGATGCCATTACAGTAAGTGTAAAAAATGGAGAATTAACAGAGGCTATAAATATATTATCGTCTCAAGGTGTATTGATTAAAGGTATCTATGATAATCATACAACATTAGAAAGTGAATATCGTGCATATATGTTAAAAGTAAGGAAAGGTGAAGTGTAATGAAATTAATAAAAAATGAATTTATTAAATTTACATATCAACCAACTACTTTATTTTATTCTCTATTTTTAATATTAATAATTAGTAGTTTAATGTTGATGCCTTATAAGTTTATGTATTTATTACATAGTGATATCACACAATATCCAATTTTATTTAAATTCATAGTAAGTAAAATTATTTTACCAAGTATGTTAATATTTACAGTAGTTAAGGCCACATCTTTAATCTTATTTGATTTTAAAATGGGAACGATAAAAAATATTGTTGTTCGTCGTTGTTCAAGATTTAAAATATATATTATGAGAGTAATTTCTTTATTTTTATATATTTTACTATTTACGTTATTATTAATAGCGATAGTTATGTTATATATAACATACAATCATCAAAATATATTACTAGATCAAATGCTACAGCAATGGTTAATTATTAAAATGAGTTATTTTTTATTAATTTTATTTTACTTAATTTGTTTAAGTATTTTTGCTTCTTCGATTATAAATAATACTTTTGTAGCAACTGTTATCGTAACATTATATACTATTTTTATACCTTTAAATTATCATAAAATATCACAAATTGATGATCAAGCGTTATTAATGAATATATTTAAATTGTTACCAAGTTACCAAATTAGTCAATTACAATTCTATTCAAATGAAATTGTTAAATTATCAATTAATAACTTTATAGCGACAATGTTAATTTTAGTAGGAAGTGCATTAATTTTATTTTTAGTCAGCTGTTTCATCTATCGTTTAAGAGAACGAAGATTAGTATAAAAAAACTATTTATCACACAATTATTGTGTGATAAATAGTTTTTTATTTGCGATTACGAATGACTTCTATTTTATAACCGTCAGGATCTTTTACAAAATAATAATGAGGTTCTTGACCTGGTAAACCTTTTAAATCGGTTGTTTCATAACCAGCTTGTTGATGCAATTGTTGAGTTTCTTCTAAATTATCTACACCGACAGCTAAATGACCGTAACCATCACCTAAATCATAACCAGGATGATCATAATTATACGTTAATTCTAATTCAAATTGTCCTTCACCAAATGATAAGAAAACTAATGTGAATTTATGGTCTGGAAAATCTTTTCTTCTTGTTTCTTTGAATGGGAACGCAGTTGTATAAAAATTAATAGATTTTTCTAAATCCTTTACACGAATACATGTGTGTAACATTTTTGTTGTCATAATAATACTCCTTTATTTAAAATCAATAATTTTGTCAAGATCAAATCTTGCTGAACGTCTACCATCTTGTACCTTTTTACCGACAGTAATTAACACAATAGGCATATAGCGTGTTTCGTCTATATCAAATGCATCAATAATACCTTGAGCATCAAAGCCACCAATAGCATTAGTAGATAAGCCCATAGCTTCTGCCGCAATCATTAATTGCATAGCGGCGTAGGCAGTATTGTGATGAGCAGCAGTCAATCCATAATTTTCTTGTTGATAAGCTGTATTAATTTGAGATAATAAATTATTATAAATTTCAGTACCTTCTAAATGTTTGAATACTTCTGCCGCATTTTCGTTCGCTTTTAAATCACCTAAAATGATAATTGTTGCTGAACTATCTTTAACTTGTGATTGATGATACGCTAATGGCAGTAATGTGTTTTTAGCATCATCAGAATGAATTACGACAAATTTCCAATGTTGTAAATTCCAAGCTGAAGGTGCTGCAGCTGAATAAGTTAATAATTGTTTTAACTCTTCAGTCGTTAACTTATGTTGATTGTCGTACTGTTTAATTGATTTTCGTTGTAACAATAAATCTAATGCTTCTTTAGACATAATTATATTAATCACCTTTCTTTTAGTAAGTAATAATAGCATATCACAACTAAAGAAAAAGGACAAATAAATAAAATTATAAAAAGGGGCTGGGAAAAAACTAGC
>NZ_JBZXTS010000029.1:0-17953 GCF_058895785.1 Staphylococcus sp. B1(2026) | reverse complement strand
ACCAACAAAAAGTTGACACTATCAATTAATTGCCTTATCTTGCATTTAAAGTCAAAACAATTTATACTGACAGAGAAAATATTAATTTAAAAGAGGTAACTAATGATGACAAAAAAAATTTTAGTCACTGGTGGTGCTGGTTTTATAGGCTCACATACTTGTGTTGAATTATTAAATAGTGGTTATGAGGTAATCGTTGTTGATAATTTATACAATGCCAGTAAAAAAAGTATAGAAGTTGTTGAACGTATCACTGGTAAAAACATCGTCTTTTATCAAGCTGATATTCGAGATAAAGTTGCAATGGATGCTATTTTCAAACAAGAAGCCCCTGTTTTTGGTGTCATTCATTTTGCTGGCTTAAAAGCAGTTGGAGAATCTGTTACTATTCCAATGGCTTACTATGACAATAATGTCGCTGGTACAGTATCATTATGTGAAGTAATGGCAGACAATAATTGTAAAAATATTATTTTCAGTTCATCAGCAACTGTTTATGGTGATCCACATCAAGTGCCAATTAAAGAAGATTTTCCATTATCAGCAACGAATCCGTATGGCCAAACAAAATTAATGTTAGAACAAATTTTAAGTGATATTTATGTATCTGATAAAGAATGGAATATCGTCTTACTACGCTACTTCAATCCAATTGGTGCACATGAATCAGGTGATTTAGGAGAAGATCCTAATGGTATTCCAAATAATTTATTACCTTATGTGATGCAAGTCGCAGTTGGTAAATTAGAACAAGTTAATGTGTTTGGTGATGATTACGATACAAAAGACGGTACAGGTGTCCGTGATTATATTCATGTTGTAGACTTAGCAAAAGGCCATGTTGCTGCACTTGCTAAATTAGCCCCTGACAATGGCTTGTCTATTTATAATTTAGGTACAGGTACAGGTTATTCTGTATTAGAAGTAATTCATAATGCCTCACAAGCAGCTAACAAAGAAATTCCATATAAAATTACACCGCGTCGTAGTGGTGATATTGCAACATGCTATGCTGATGCTAGTAAAGCACAACAAGAATTAGGTTGGCAAGCGCAACATGATATTCAACGTATGTGTGAAGATGCATGGCGTTGGCAAAGTAAACATCCTAATGGTTTTAACAAATAAGAATGAGAGTTACTCTCATTCTTATTTTATATCGCCAATAAATCTCGCTTTATGGTATAATGTAAGGGTATTTAATTTTAAAGGAGTGATACATGCTATGTCGACAGACACACGCCATATTAAAGAAGATATTGCAAGATTAATCGAAAAAAATAGTCGTCTTACATCTAAAGATGTCGCGATTATGCTAAATCTCGAACAAACTTTTGTTCAAGAATTAATCATCGAAATGGAACAAGAAAAAATTATTTGTGGCTATCAAACATTAATCAATTGGGAAAAAACAAATGACGAAGAAGTTTCTGCAGTCATTGAGTTAAAAGTCACACCTCAACGAGGCGTTGGTTTTGATTCCATTGCTGAAAGAATTTATCAATATCCCGAAGTTGAAGCATGCTACTTAATGTCAGGTAGTTACGATTTTATGCTGATTTTACGTAAAGCTTCTATGAAAAAAATAGCCAAATTCGTTAATCGTTTAGCTGTTTTAGATGAAGTTGTAAGTACGGCAACACATGTCGTCCTAACACGTTATAAAGATCATGGTACAATCTTTACAGATACACAAGAAAATATACGTCAGGTGATGAGTCAATGAGAAATCCAATTTCACAAAAAATCGCAACCATTCCACCGTCAGGCATTAGAAAATTTTTTAATGCAGCCTCTTCAATGCCTGATGTCATTTCATTAGGTGTCGGTGAACCAGATTTCGATACACCTTGGCATATTCGCGATGAAGCAATGTATGCACTACAAAAAGGTCGAACTTTTTATACAGCGAATCAAGGTTTACCAGCATTACGTCAAGGCATTTGTAATTATTATCAACGTCGTTATCAATTAAAATACAATTATGAAACAGAAGCATTAGTAACTGTTGGTTGTAGTGAAGGTATTGATATTGCATTACGTGCTATGTTAGATCCTGGCGACGAAGTGATTTATCATGAACCTTGTTATGTCTCTTATGCGCCATGTATTCGTTTAGCTGATGGTGTGCCTGTAAAAATAGAACTAAATGTAGAGAATAAATTTAAACTTACTGCTGAACAATTAGAAGCGGCTATCACACCTAAAACAAAAATTGTGATGATTGCCTTTCCAAACAACCCAACAGGTGCCATCATGACAAAAGATGACTTAGAAGAAATTGCTAAAGTTATCATTAAACATGACTTATATGTTATTAGTGATGAAATATATAGTGAATTAACTTATACTGATGAACCACATGTCAGCATCGCTAGTTTTCCAGGCATGCAAGAACGTACAATTGTATTAAATGGATTTTCTAAATCATATGCAATGACTGGATGGCGTTTAGGTTATGCTTTAGGCCCCGCTATTATTTTAGAACAAATGATTAAAATTCATCAATATGCTATTATAGCTGCACCTACTGTCGGACAATACGCCGCTATTGAAGCCATTAACAATTCTGACAAAGATGTAGAAGAAATGGCTATTGCTTATAATGAGCGTCGTCGCTATTTATTACATTCACTTAAAGAAATGGGACTACCTTGTTTTGAAGCGGAAGGTGCATTTTATGTCTTTCCAGATATTAGAGAATTCGGTATTACTTCTGAACAATTTGCCTTACAATTATTAGAACAAGAAAAATTAGCCATTGTCCCTGGTAATGCTTTTGGTGATTGCGGTGAAGGCTTCATACGTATTTCTTACGCCTACTCTATTGATGAATTAAAAGAAGCGTTAAAACGTTTAGCTCGATTTATTCATACTCTTAAAAAATAAATGATAAAAAACAGTTTGATTCGGAAGCTAATTAGAATCAAACTGTTTTATTATTAAATATTAATATTTTCCTTACCTACTACTTCAAATAATGTTGTCACACTATTAATAATTTCTTCATCTTCTAAATGTTTAACATCAAATTTAACGTAGTTAAATGGACAAACTTCTAAATAATTTTTTTGCAAAAAATCTACTTTAATATGTTTTTGAGCTAATTTTTTTTGTAATTTTGCTAAGGAACAATGTGCCTTTAATGGAATAACAATCTTAGTATCACTTAAATTATTATCGAGCAACTCACTCAAGTTTAATGCTTCAAGTGCGGCACGTAATAATTGTCTTTTTTGTTGATATAATTGTAATAAACGACGTTGATGTTTATAGTATAAACCATTGTCTAAATATAATGATAATGCCTTTTGCAAAATTAAATTAGTGTCATAATCTATTAATGTTTTATAGTTTAAAAAATTATCAACTAATTCATTAGGCAAGACGATTGTACCTAATCTTAGAGCAGGAAAAATCGTGGCGGAAAAAGATTTCAAGTAAATGACTTTATCATCAATATCATAATAATACAATGGTAATTCTTGATCTACATCAGCTAAATAATCATCTTCTACAATATAAACTTGATAACGATGAGCTAAATCAACAATTGCTTTCTTCTCTTCAATTGAATAAGCTGTGCCTAATGGTTGATGTAATCTAGGAATCGTATAAAAAAATTTAATTTCTCCTGTTTTAAATAATTTTTCTAATGCTATTAAATCTATCCCCTTAGGTGTACGTTCAATTGTTAAATAAGGAATGTTTTGAGCTTTGATCAGTTCATTCATTCGATGATATGTCGGTTGTTCAATTAAAATAGTTTGCTTACCATCATTAAAAGTTAATTGAGATAAAATATAAAGCGCTTGTTGTGTACCTGCTGTAATAACAATTTGCGAACGTTTAGCAAAAACTTGATAATTCATTAATAATTGTCTAATACTACTAATTAATTCATTTAATCCTTCTTGTCTTGGATAATAATTAAATAAATCATTTAAATTATCTTTTAAAGATTCATTTAAACAAAATTGAAAATCTTCAAAAGAGAAATGGTGGTAATTCGGTAAAGAATTAAATAATTGACTAACTGGTTGATGGTGTCTATTTTTAAACACAAAAAAACCTTTCTTTTCAATGCTATAAATATATTGTTGATGACATAGTAATAATAAAGCATGTTGTACCGTGTCTTTACTACATTGAAATAATTGACTTAATTGTCTAATAGAAGGTAATTTATCACCTTCATTTAAGACATCATTTTCTATTTTTTGTTTAATATAATTAATAATTTGATCATATTTTGTCATAATATCTGTCCCCATACAGTTGTCTTTTTTATTATTGTAACTTACACTTATTTTTTTTACAATAGATGTCAAGAAGGAGGCTAATATGAAACAAGTACTTTTAATTAATGATTTATCTGGCATAGGCAAAGTTGCACTCTCTGTCGCCCTACCCATTATGGCTTGTGCTCAAGTAGAAACCGCCCTATTACCTACTGTCATTTTATCATCACATACTGGTGGTTTTCCTGACATTTATATTGATAATTATCAAGAAGGGATGGCACACTTTATTCATCAATGGCAACAATTACCACTCCATTTTGATGGTATTTTAACAGGTTATTTAAAAACATCCCAACAAATTCAATACATATTAAATTATAAAAACAATTATATGCCACAAGCTTTACTATTTGTTGATCCTATTATGGGAGATCATGGTAAATTATACCAAGGTTTTACTCAAGATTTCATACAAGAAATGAAGCAACTTTGTCAGCAAGCGGATGTGATTATCCCTAATTTAACTGAAGCTAGCTTATTAGCTGATTATCAAATTGATATCAATAATTATACAATAAATGACTTAACAACGATTTGTCAGCAATTAGATGTACCACATATTATCATTACCGGTATTAGTTTAAAAGAAGATGAAATCGGTGCAGTTTATTATCATAATAATCAACATTATTATTTTAGTAATAAAAAATTCAACCAAAATTTCTTTGGTACTGGCGATATTTTTTCAACTATTGTAACAGCCTGTTATTTAAGAGGCATTTCCTTTAAAAAAGCAATTCCCTTAGCGATTAATTTTATTGTTAAAAGTTTAGAAAGCACATTGCAATTAAAACGAGAAATAAAATACGGTGTTTATTATGAACCCCATCTGGCACTATTAATTCAACAAATTAATCACTTATCACAGGAGGACCCCAATGACATCATCAATTAAAAATATTACATTAACGAGTATGTATGCAACCTTAATTTTCTTATCAATACAAGTCTTTCGTATACCTGTTGGCCCACAATTCATTCATTTTGGTAATGCTTTAGTTGTGGTAGGTGTGTTAGTCTTAGGATTTAAACGCGGAACACTTGCCGCTTTAATAGGACTAGCAACATTTGATTTATTAAATGGTTATGCAGCTGAAATATGGATTATTTCTATTGAAGCAATCATTGTTTGTCTAATTGTTAATAGTTTATTTCAATTATTCAAACAACAAGACACTATTCGTCATATTACAATTATTGCAATTATCGCAGCAATGACTAAGATCATTTTAAATTTAACAAAGTATATGTTAATTGATCTGATTGTTAAAAATTTAACCTTACAAGCTGCAGCCATTGCAGCAATAACAAAAATATTAGGAACATTTGGTTCAGCTATTGCTACAATCATTGCTGTACCTATTCTATACTATGTATTTAAAAAAATTGTTAATGGCAGATAACAATAATCGCGTTGAGAAGCTCTCAACGCGATTTTATATTAATTAATGATGATGGTTTGCTTGAAACTTAAGAAATAATGAGATACTCACTGCTACTGCTGCAAAAACAGCCGAAATAATAAATACATAGCTCACTCCAATTTCCCAAACATAACCAATGATGTAAACACCTATAAAATTACTTAATTGAAAACATACTGCATTACTCAAATTTTGCATATCTAAAATTTGAATAGTGTTAAAGTTTTTATTTAAGATTAAAATAAATGCAATTTGTGCCATTGCAAATGTTAAAGCATGGAAAGTTTGTAATATTGTAAAGATAATTACATTTTGGAAAATAGCTAATGTTAACCAGCGAACAACTGCCATACAACAAGCAAATGTTAATAATTTAGTCGCAGAAAATTTAATAAATAATTTATCTGAAAAACGGAAAAATAAAATTTCTGCTAATACTGAAATATTTAAAATGATACCCATTAACCATTTTTCAGAGATATTTAATTTTTCTAAATATAAAATACCATAATTATTATAAGCAGTGTGGCTAATTTGCAACATAAAAATAACTGCTAAAATTAATAAAGCATTTTTATTATTCATCAACCAGACATAAGGTTTACGTGAAGTATCGTTATCATTACTAGATATTTTTAATTCTCTAACCAGTTGAGGTTGTGGCCATATAAAAAAGATACAGTAAAAAGCTAATAATAACACTAAAATATAATATAATGATGTATAACCGATATAACTAACAAGTCCTCCTAAAATCACACCTACTAATAAATAACCTAATGAACCATATAATCTAGCACGCCCATAATCAATATTTTCTAATTTCAAAAAAATTGAAGCCAAACCTTCAGTTAAAGGGCTCGTAGTAAAGAATGTTAAACCAAAGAAAAAAGTAATTAACATTAAAAATACTTTCTCATCCGTTACACCATATAATAGTGCAAAAGCTAACCCACTGAACGTAACAATTTTTAAACTTATACTTGCTGTGAAACGTCTGATTAATAATGGACTAACAAAAATAGCACTAACAACTCTTGCTAAGTACACCATTGAAAAAACAGAACTTGCTTCTAAAATAGATAAACCTTTAACCATTGTTAAATAAGATAGCCAAAAAGGTAAAAATGTACCCGTGACTAAAAATTGAATAAAATAATTACTAGATAACCATGTTTTAGACTTCATCATTTTCCTCCTTTTTGATTAATTTAATATATGGTCGACGAAGTGTTGCTGATGTTAAGCGTTCTGTTGATTGTTTAAAATAATCATTAACGTATTTTTTACCATTATCATAATAAGTTGAAGATAATAAATTAATAAAATCTTGCACTAATTGTTGATCTTCTGGTGTCATATCTTTAATTGAACTAATAAGTTTAGATGCATTTTTAAAAAATTTAGCAGATAAGTCATTTAATGTACTAACCTGACTATTATCAAAAACTTCAAATAAAACATTAAAAAATCGCTCTAATTGCTCATCGGGCAATTGATTTAACCACTGTTGTATTGTTATTTTCATAATTTGACTTGTTGCAGATAAAGCTTTCTTTCTTTCAAAAGTAAATTGATTGACTTGCCAAGTCATCATATAATGTTGATTAATACCTATAGCTCGACTATAAACAATTGACATAGGTAAATTTTTAGTCATTAAAATACCTACTAATGAATCTTGTGGTAAATAGACATAAGTTCTTAATTTAATACGTTGATATTGTGGTAGTTTGACAATATTATCTTGTAAACCTGGTGCATCAAAAATATAAATTTTATTAATTTGTTGTTGAATAGTTGTGTCGACCATTGTTGCAGCATATAATGCTAGATTACCACCTTTTGAATGACCTGATACAATATGGTATGAATAATCAATATTAAAATAATTAACTAAATAATTTAAAGCACTTTGTTGTGCGGGCACTTTTTGTGACACTGCCATATTAAAATCTTCTTTCCACCCAACAATTGTATCGTCTGTTCCGCGATAAATAATAAATTGATAATCATTTTGATAAGTTAATGTCATAGCTGAAAATTGTTTTTCTTGATTTTCATCAATCTCATTGACAAAATTTTGACAATGAATAGCTTGAAACCTTGGTGATTGTGCCATAGTTTCTAATAATTGAATACGTTCTTTGCGTGATAAGATCCAATTGTCTTTAAATTTATCTTGTATTTGATTATATAGTAATGATAAATGTGTAATTGAAATATTTTCATAAAAAATGTCATCTACTGGTAAATAGACAATTTCTGTCAACGCAGCTATATCTAATTCATTGAGAGGTTGTTGTTCAAATGTTAAATGCCCTATATTCTGTACATAATTAATTAAAGTAGCCATGATTATCCCCTTTCAATCCGTTGGCTTCATTGTATCATAATGTTAAATTAATAAGCAATATGACAAAGAAAAGGAGCTATAGAAAAATAAATTTTCTTTCAGCTCCTTAAAGTATTAAGCTTTTTTTGTTAATTGTCTTGTTGCAATTTCTGATAATAATTTTTCAATAAATTCGTTCTTATTTTCTGAACGTTGGTCTGTAGAACCAAATGTACGAATATTTACTAAGTTTTCTTCCACTTCTTTATCACCGATTACTAAAGTATAAGGGATTTTCATTGCTGCAGCTTCACGAATTTTATAACCTAATTTTTCATTACGGTCGTCAATATGCACTTTAACACCTTGTGCTTTTAATTCGCTATATAATGCTTTACAGTAATCATAATGATATTGATTGTTTACTGGAATAATTTCAACTTGTTTTGGTGCTAACCATGTTGGGAAATTTCCTTTATATTCTTCTAATAAGAATGCTACAAAACGTTCCATTGTTGACACTACACCACGGTGAACAACAACAGGACGATGCGCTTGCCCATCTTCACCAATATATTCTAATTCAAAACGTTCAGGTAATAAGAAATCGATTTGAATTGTTGATAATGTTTCTTGTTTACCAATTGCTGTTTCAACTTGAATATCTAATTTAGGACCATAGAATGCTGCTTCACCATCAGCTTCATAGTAATCTAAACCTAATTCATCTACTGCTTCTTTTAACATTTGTTGCGCATTATTCCACATAGCATCATCATCAAAATATTTTTCAGTATCTTCTGGATCACGATATGATAGACGGAATTTATAATTATTAATACCAAAATCTTTATAGACATCTTGAATTAATTTTACAGTTAATTTGAATTCATCTTTTAATTGATCTGGACGTACAAAACAGTGTGCATCATTTAATGTCATACCACGTACACGTTGTAAACCTGATACGGCACCACTTGCTTCATAACGGTGCATTGTACCTAATTCAGCAATACGAATTGGTAATTCACGGTATGAATGACGTTCATTTTTATAAACCATCATATGATGTGGACAGTTCATTGGACGTAACACCATTTCTTCATGATCCATTTTCATTGGTGGGAACATATCATCTTTATAATGCTCCCAATGTCCTGAAGTCTTGTATAAATCTACTGAAGCTAACACAGGTGTATAAACATGATCATAACCTAATTCAACTTCTTTATCTACAATATAGCGTTCAATTGTACGACGAATTGTTGCCCCATTAGGTAACCATAAAGGTAAACCTGCACCAACTTGTTGTGTTACAGCAAAAATACCTAACTCTTTACCTAATTTACGATGATCACGTTCACGTGCTTCTTCTAACATTTGTAAATGATGTGCTAATGCTTCTTTTGTATAAAAAGCTGTACCATAAATACGTTGTAACATTTTATTATCTGAATCACCACGCCAATACGCACCTGCTATAGATAATAATTTAAATTCTTTAATTTTACCTGTTGAAGGTACGTGTACACCACGACATAAATCAGTAAATTCACCTTGTGAATAAAGAGTAACTGACTCATCTGCTGGAATAGCTTCTAATAACTCTTGTTTATATTCATCATGAGCAAAAACTTCTTTGGCTTCATCACGACTAACTATACGATGTGTAATCGCAATATTTTCACCAATTATCTTTTTCATCACTTTTTCAATTTCTTTTAAATCTTGATCATTTAATTTTGTATCCATATCAAAATCATAATAGAAACCGCCTTTAATAGCTGGTCCTACTCCAAATTTAACTTCTGGATATAAACGTTTAATTGCTTGTGCCATTAAATGAGCTGTTGAATGACGTAAAATCTCTAAAGCTGCACTACCTTCTTCATCTGAAGGTGTAATAATAGCAAAGTCACCACCTTGTGGTAAAGCTGTTGTAATATCTAATAATTGATCATCTAATTGACCCGCAATTGCTTTTTTTCGTAACCCTGGACTAATACTTTGTGCAATTTCTTCTGTTGTTGTTCCTTGTGGATAAACTTTTTCTGCACCATCTGGGAACTTAATTTTAATTTCTGACATTATTTTTCCTCCTAAAATAAAAAGTCCCTATTTAGCAAAAGCTAAATAGGGACGAAATTTCGTGGTACCACCCATATTTAATAGTATAAACTATCCTCTAATGTATATAAACGTATATACGCGTTGATTATATTATTTAAGGTAGTAATCATAATTGGTAATGAAGTATTTGCAGCAACCATACTCTCTCTAAACATTGTCAACTATCATCGTGTCCTTTATAATCAATATATTAAATTAATATTAGTATAAATTGCTTTAAACATAAAAGCAAGTATTAATTATAAAAAGTGACTTTTTGATCGATTAATTTTTGGTTTTTATAATAAAACATTGCTGAAAAGAAGGGACGTTTTTCTAAAATCCATGTTAAAAAAGTATAATCACCTTGCCATGTTGGCTTGCTTAATACTTGATCATAGGGTACCCATTCTAATGTACCTTCTGGACTGTCGATTAACTTACCCTCTTGGTATTTAGCTGTAAAAACATAGGTATACCAATCTTTACCGTCTGGCGTAAATTCTGGAAAGGTAATGATGCCACATAATTTCAGCTCATTAACGATTAAACCTGTTTCTTCTTTAATTTCTCTTAATGCACAAGCTTCCGGTGTCTCATGTACTTCGAATTTACCACCGACACCAATCCATTTATTTTGATGGACGTCATTTGGTTTTTTATTACGGTGTAATAATAGTAATTCTTTACCATTATCGATATAACAAATTGTTGCTAATTGTACTGACATTATAATTTCTTAACAAATTCAGATTTTAATTGCATGGCACCAAAACCATCAATTTTACAATCTATGTTATGATCACCGTCAACTAAACGAATACTTTTTACTTTAGTACCTTGTTTTAAAGGTGTTGAACTACCTTTAACTTTTAAATCTTTAATGACTGTAACGCTATCGCCATCGGCTAATAAATTACCATTAGCATCTTTAACGATTAAACCTTCTTCTTGTACTTGATTAGGTTGCCATTCATACGCACACTCTGGACAAACTAAATTTGTACCATCATCGTAAACATATTGTGATTGGCATTCTGGGCAATTTGGATATTGTGACATAATTGTTCCTCCTAGATTGATTTACAAATGAATTATAGCATAGCTACAATGACCTGTCATGATAATTTTAATCATGTTTTACATACTTATTAACTATTGCTAGACTAATACATAATAGTAAAATTGTTGCCCCCCATAATAACATATGCATTGAATTTGAATGATCAACAATAATTAGTCTCACCATTGCTGTAATACCTATGTAAATAAAATAACGTAATGGGAAATGAAAGTGATTATCAAAATATTTAATAATTAATGATGCAAACTCAAAATATAAGAAAAAAGTAATAAACTCTTTAATTACTTCAGTATATTCTACTTTATACTGAATCGTATCAATGATTAATTGTGCAATATCTATTGCTGATACAAATAACATAATACATATACCTAAACCAATAATTAATAAAGCGATATTAACAATAAATCGGAGTAATTTAATCATCGTTGTAAAATCTAAGTCAATTAACTTTTTCATTATTTATCTCCATCTCATTGAAATAATTTTGAATATTTGTTTTATCTTGTTTAATTTGACTAATTAGTGCATCTATACCATTAAAAGTTTGCTCTTCTCTCATAAATTGATACCATTCAATACGCATTTTTTCACCATAAATATCTTGATTAAAATCAAAAATATTAATTTCAATAGTGAGTGGCATTGTACCTTGGGCATGAAATGTTGGTTTATAGCCTATATTAGCCATCGCTTCGTACCATTTTTTATTAATATAAACACGTACTGCATAGACACCTGTTTTTGATGGAATATAATAATTATCAAGTATTTCTATATTCGCTGTTGGAAAACCTAATTGACGACCACGTTTTTCTCCTTGAACTACAATACCTTCTGTTGCATAAATGCGACCTAATTGTGCATTAGCTTGAGTTAATTGTCCTTCAGATAAATAGTGACGAATACGTGTTGTACTAATCTTTTGATGTGACAAAGCTTGTTTATCAACAATAGTAATTGTAATTGTTTGATTAGATAAATCATAAATATTTTGCGGTGTTCCTTCACCCGAACAACCATATCTAAAATCAAAACCACAAAAAACATGTTGAATATTTAAAGCTACTAAAAATTGTTGTACAAATTGTTGAGGTGAAAGTTTAGAAAATTGAGAAGTGAATTTCGTAATATACAACAGCTCAACACCTAACTTTTCTAATAATTGTTCTTTTACAGTAAGTGGTGTTAAGTAATCTGTACGTTGATGTTTTGATGATAATACAACCGAAGGATGCGGATCAAAAGTCATCACAGCAAATTTTAATTGATGTTTCTGTGCATAATCTTTAGCTTGTTGTAAAACTTGTTGATGTCCTAAATGCACACCATCAAAAAAACCAATCGCTAATACTGTCGGTTGATTATTTAAATTAACTTTGAAATTATTTACTGATAAATGAATGATTTCCATTTTACTCTCCTAATCTGTGAAAAACTCTAATTGCTTTAATAAGGTCGGGTTTCGTTGGATGTTGTTGATATAAAGCAATGACTTGTTGATCATACATAATGACAACAGGATTAGAAAAATCTTGTTGTGGAAACTGATTTTTTCTAAATACGATACCATTAGCAAATTGCATAGCACGATTTTGATTAACTGCCATTTTATCAAAATCATCAAAAGCATAAGTTAGTGGATATAAAAACTGTGTTAAATTTTGACATTCAGCCACTTGTTGTAAAGTTAAACATTCGTTCTTCGTAAATCTTGCTGATTTACTACGTACTAATTGTGCCATATGCGCTGCAACACCTAAACATTCCCCAATTTGTACAGCTAAAGTTCTAATATATGTCCCTTTAGAACAATCAATTATAACATCAAAAACAATACTATTATCAGTTTTATTAAAACTATTATCTATTAATTGTAATTGATGAATTGTCACTTCACGTGATGGACGTTCAATTTCAATACCTTGTCTAGCATACTCATATAATTTTTTTCCATTAACTTTAACTGCTGAATACATGGGTGGTGTTTGTTTAATTGTACCTGTTAGTTTAATTAATGCTGCTTTAATGTCTTCTTCGTTAATATGCTTAATTTCACTTGTTTTAATAATTTCTCCTTGAGCATCTTCTGTTGTTGTAGCACTACCTAAACTAATTTTAGCTTGATAAGTTTTACCACTATTCATTAAATAATCTGCTACTTTAGTTGCTGACCCTAGACAAACAGGTAAAACACCTGAAACTTCTGGATCTAATGTGCCAGAATGTCCTATTTTTTTCATCTTTAATAGTTTTCTTAATTTGAATATAACATCATGACTTGTCATACCCGATTCTTTCCAAATTGGTAAAATACCATTATAATTCATTAATTTCTCTTCCTTTTAAGTACAATTTAATTATATATTATAGCATACAATATACAAAAATCCCAGTAGCTTAGCTACTAGGATTAAGTATTATAATAAACGTTCAAAATTTGCACGCACGTCTGATTCTTTAAATGATGCAAATACTGTCGCATGATCATCTTTAGCCATAACACGGAAAAGATTTGTACGACGATTTTTTTGTAATTCTACTGTATCTTTAGCTTCTAATGTTTCCCACCACACTAATTCATGCTGTTTATTATTATAATAAGTCACATGTCCTTTAGCTAATACATTTGCTACTTCTAATGGGTCTCCACCAAATGTATTAAATAATACTTCTGATTCTCTAAATAGTGCACATACTGTAATACAAGTTGTCCAGTTAGGTAACACTCTTTCTTTCTCGATTTGTACTAAAGTTTTCTTTGATAATCCTACTACAATAGCCATTTTATCTTGAGTGAAACCACTTTCAGTTCTTACCATTTTAAATTTAGATTGTAATATTTCAACAAATTTTTCCTTATCCATTTAAATTCTCTCCTTTTTAATAATATTTTCTCAAGATATTTTCCCTTAACTACTTAAAATTTTATTTTGCCAATCGTAAAATAACTAAAATTATTTTTTACTACTTTACATGTTAATTACATGCACCTACCTATAAATATAGTTAATCAGCTTACAATTGCACTAAATAACATTCTATACCTCTATTCCACATATAATTATAGTATCAACTTGCCCAAAAAACAAGCTAAATTTAAAAATGAAAAATAAAAAGTTATTTATATTTACTTTCTGATAATAATTATTTCAATTAACCTTTAATTATTAATAATAAATCTCCTGCTTTAACAGCTTGATCAGTAGTTACAACAATTTCTTCAATAATACCATCTATTGGTGCTTGAATTGTTGTTTCCATTTTCATAGCTTCAGTAATCATTAAATGTTGACCTTGTTTAACTTTATCACCTGTTTTAACATTTATTTTAGTAATTGTCCCTGGCATCTGTGCAGCAATATGATTAGGATTAGATGCATCAGCTACTCTAGTTGAAATTTGTTGTGTTGAAATATTGTCATCTTTAACTAATACTTCTCGATTTTGACCATTTAATTCAAAAGTAACTAAGCGTTGTCCTAACTCATTAGGATCACTCATCTCAATTAATTTAATCATTAAAATTTTACCTTGTTCTATTTCAACTTTAATAAGTTCTCCTTTTTTCATACCATAGAAGAATGTCGGTGTATCTAAAACATCTAATTTACTATATAGATTCATCGTATCAGAATATTGTTGATACACTTTTGGATAAAGTGCATAACTAATGACATCTTGTGCTGTAATGTTTGAACTATTTGTGCTATTTTGTAATTCTGTTTTTAATTGTTCAAAATTGATAGCTGGTAATAACTCACCGGGTCTATTCGTATAAGGGATGATATTTTTCAAAACAACTTGTTGCAATTGTTTCGGGAAACCACCATAAGGTTGTCCAATGTCACCTTTGAAAAAGGCAATAACTGATTCAGGGAAATCTAAATACATCCCTTTATCAATAACGGATTTTTCATCTAAATTATTTTGTACCATGTATAATGCCATATCTCCAACAACTTTTGAAGATGGTGTAACTTTAATAATATCACCAAATAATTGATTAACACGTCTATACATTTCTTCAACTTCTAACCATCTTTGTCCTAAACCTAAAGATTTAGCTTGCTGTTGTAAATTAGAATATTGTCCCCCAGGCATTTCATGACGGTACACTGATGTATTAGGTCCAAATGTCAATGTGTTAAAGTCTTGATAATAATGACGCACACCTGCCCAATATTTAGATAATGATTCATAACCTTCAATATCTAATCTTAATGATTGCTCACTACCTTGCAATGCATAAAATAAAGCTGACCCACTTGGCTGCGAAGTATTACCACTCATAGCATTAACTGCCACGTCAACAATATCAACACCAGCATCAATCGCACGTTTTAAAGTTGCTACACCATTACCACTTGTATCATGTGTATGTAAATGCAATGGCACATCAATCACTGATTTTAATTCACCAATCAATTGATAAGCTGCTTCTGGTTTTAATAAACCAGCCATATCTTTTATAGCTAAACTATGAATACCTTGCGCTTCCAATTCTTTCGCTAAATTAATATAATATGTCAAATTATATTTATTATCTGCTGATGTATTTAAAATATCACCTGTATAACAAATAGATCCTTCTATAAATTTACCTGATTGATGAACCGCATCAATTGCAACTTTCATACTTTCTAACCAGTTTAAACTATCAAAAATTCTAAAGACATCAATACCTGCTTCTGCACTTTGCTTAACGAACTCTTGTACCACATTATCAGAATAATTACGATAACCTACGGCATTAGATGCTCTAAATAACATTTGTAACATAACATTTGGTATCGCTTCTCTTAATTTAGCTAAACGTTCCCAAGGATTTTCTTTTAAAAAGTTATAAGCTACATCAAAAGTTGCGCCGCCCCAAACTTCTAAACTAAAAGCATTATTTAAAATAGCTGCTGTTTCAGGTGCAATTGTTAAAATATCTTTAGAACGCATACGTGTTGCCAATAATGATTGATGTGCATCACGCATTGTAGTATCAGTAATTAACACTTCTTTTTGTGCCTTAACCCATTGAGCTACTGCTTCTGGACCTTGTTGATCTAATAATTGTTTAGTACCAGAAGCTAATGGCATATCAATATGTGGTTTTTCTAATGGTTCAAAACTTGGTTTTTCTCTAGTCGTAATACTAGGAAAACCATTAACACTAACATTAGCAATATAATTTAATAATTTTGTACCACGGTCTTTAGATTGTTCAAAGACAAATAATTCAGGCGTAATATCAATAAAACTCGTATCATAGTTACCAGATAAGAAATTATCATGCACAACAACATTTTGTAAAAATGGAATATTCGTTTTAATACCACGAATACGAAATTCTTTTAATGTACGACTCATTTTTTTTGCTGCTTGTTTAAATGTTAATGCATGTGTTGTCACTTTAACTAATAATGAATCATAATACGGTGAAATATTAGCACCCGTATAAGCTTCACCTGCATCTAAACGAATACCAAAACCACCACCTGAACGATAAGTTGTAATTTTTCCAGTGTCAGGCAAGAAATGATTTTGCGGATCTTCTGTTGTCACACGACATTGAATCGCATAACCATGTGTTGTGATAGCTGATTGTTGTGGTATAGCAATTTCTTTATCGTGTAATTCATAACCTTCTGCTATTAAAATTTGTGTTTGTACTAAATCAATTCCTGTAATCATTTCAGTAATCGTATGTTCTACTTGAATACGTGGATTTACTTCAATGAAGTAAAATTGATTATCTGCTACTAAAAATTCAACTGTACCTGCATTAACATAGCCGATATGTTGACATAATTTTACTGCTGCATCACAAATTTGATGACGAAGTTCTTGTGATAATGAAATACTTGGAGCAATTTCTACAACTTTTTGGTGACGACGTTGTACTGAACAATCACGCTCATATAAATGAACAATATTACCGTGTTCATCCCCTACAATTTGTACTTCTATATGTTTTGGACGATTAATGTAACGTTCAATATAAACAGCACCATTACCAAAAGCTTTTAAGGCTTCTGAACTTGCACGTTCATAAGCTTCTTGCAGTTCGTTAGCTTCCCAAACAATACGCATACCACGACCACCACCACCTGAAATAGCTTTAATAATTACTGGATAGCCATGCTGTTGTGTAAATTGTTCTAATTCTTCAAAATTAGCCACAGCTTCTGTCGTTCCTGGTATAACTGGTAAACCTGCTGCAATGGCAGTACTTCTAGCTTTTACCTTATCACCAAACATATCTAAATGTTGAATTTTTGGACCTATAAATTTAATACCTTCTTGTTGACAACGCTCTGCAAACAATAAATTTTCTGATAAAAAACCATAACCAGGATGTATCGCATCTGCACCTGTCATTTTTGCAATGTTAATAATGCTATTAATATCTAAGTAAGCTCCAATAGCTTCTTTATCTTCACCGATAAGATAAGACTCATCAGCTTTATATCTATGTAATGCTGTGGCATCTTCTTTTGAATAGATAGCCACTGTACGGATACCTAATTCATTACATGCACGAAAAATACGAATGGCAATTTCACCACGGTTAGCAACTAATACTTTTTTAATTTTTTTCATTTTAGACCTCTTACCTCTAAGGATTTATATTCTCATTATAAATAATTTCAAACTATAAAGCTAGCTATTAATAAAAATGGTTCTATAATTTAAAGTGTTGATG
>NZ_JBZXTS010000028.1:0-18518 GCF_058895785.1 Staphylococcus sp. B1(2026) | reverse complement strand
ATTTTGAACTACGCAATAGATACTTGTGTTAGCTTTAATGAAGTGGTTACCTTTGCTATTATTTTATTTATTCATCTTTTTATTGAATTGCTTTATGTTATTATCAGGTAGTGCATTTAACTCTCAATTACCTTTAGTTTTAAAGAAAAAGCAACTTAAGCAAGGTAATTATCGTCTTTCTTTAAGTGATAGTTTATTGTCTATGTTAGCACCTAGTGTTGCGGGGATATTGCTTGGTATTGTGATTGCACCTATTATTTTTCTAATAGATGCACTGACTTTTGCATTAGCTAGTTATTTACAATCAAATGTTAAAGTTCTATTTCAAGCATCCAATAAACAATATGGTGGTTATTTTAAACATATTCGTACAAGTTATCATTATGTATTTAACCATTCAATTTTGTCTAGATTAGCGTTGAGTTATTTAATTGTTGTGTTAAGTATCGGTATTTTTCAGGCGATTCAGATGTATTATTTAAGTAAAGTTGTGCAACTTGATAGTCGAATGATTGGTGTGATTTTAGCAACAGGTAGTGTCGGTGCTGTTGTTATGTCTTTTAGTACTTTAAAAATTTCACAATGGTTGGGGAGTGGTAAAACAATTATCGTTAGTTTATCTTTATATGCCATTGGATTTACTTGTTATTTTTTAGGAAGTAAAGAAACAATAATTTGGTTAGTCTTAGGTGCACTATCGATGAACATGGCTTTACCACTCTATAATATTAATGTGTTAACATTAAGACAAACTTTAGTGCCTATAGACATGCTTGCTAGTGTATCAGCTATTTTTGCATTAATAGGTCGTGGTTTAATCCCTTTAGGTGCAACATTAAGTGGTATACTAACTTTATATATGTCGTTAAAAAGTATTATTGTTTTGACGATGATAATAGCTACTATTGGTATTCTACCTATTTTATTCTGTCAAGAGTTGAGAGCATATAGAGATTAATTGATGTCCCTTTACTGTGAAAAACAGTGAAAGGGGTATTATTTTTTATGCTAATTACTTTCTGTGTTAGCATATCAAAATGATGTGTGTTATACTTCTGTTGATACACTTAATGATAAGTGAGTATATGAAAGAATAAATGAGGTGACACAATGGCAAAATCAAAACCAGTGGTAGCAATTGTTGGACGACCTAATGTAGGGAAATCGACAATTTTTAACCGTGTAGTTGGAGAGCGTATTTCTATTGTAGAAGATGTGCCAGGTTTAACACGTGATAGAATATATAGTAGTGGTGAATGGTTAAATCATCAATTTAATATTATTGATACAGGTGGTATTGATATTGGTGACGAACCGTTTCAAAAACAAATTAGAGCACAGGCAGAAGTTGCGATAGAAGAAGCGGATGTAATTATTTTCATGACTAATGGTCGTGAAGGTGTAACAGCTAATGATGAATTAGTAGCAAAAATTTTATATAAAACAAATAAACCGATTGTATTAGCTGTCAATAAAGTAGATAATCCAAATATGATGGATAATATTTATGATTTTTATTCATTAGGTTTCGGTGAACCTTATCCTATTTCGGGATCACATGGTTTAGGAATCGGTGATTTACTAGATAAAGTATGTGAATCATTCCCAACAGATTTAAGCGAAGATTATGATGAAGGTATTATTAAATTCTCATTAATTGGTCGACCTAATGTAGGTAAATCTAGTTTAGTAAATGCTTTATTAGGAGAAGAACGTGTAATTGTTTCTAATATAGCTGGTACAACACGTGATGCAATTGATACATCTTTTAAAGTGCACGGTCAAGAATATGTTATGATTGATACAGCAGGTATGCGTAAACGTGGTAAAGTGTATGAAGCCGCAGAGAAGTATTCAGTATTGCGTGCGTTAAAAGCGATTGAACGTTCAGATGTCGTCTTAGTCGTATTAAATGCTGAAGAAGGTATTATTGAACAAGATAAACGTATTGCAGGTTATGCACATGAAGCCGGTAAAGGTGTAATTATCGTTGTTAATAAATGGGATGCCATTGAAAAAGATGAGAAAACAATGAAAGAATTTGAAGAAAATATTCGTTCACATTTCTCATATTTAAGTTATGCACCAATTGTTTATGTATCAGCATTAACAAAACAACGTTTACATTCATTAATTCCATTAATTGATGAAGTAAGCATTAATCATGCTAAACGTGTACAATCTTCAACATTAAATGAAGTCATTGTGGATGCCATAGCGATGAATCCTACACCTTCTGATAAAGGTAAACGTTTAAATATTTTCTATGCTGCACAAGTGGCAACAAAACCACCAACATTCGTTATTTTTGTTAATGAAGTAGAATTAATGCATTTCTCTTATGAAAGATATTTAGAAAATCGTATTCGTGAAGCTTTCGGATTTGAAGGGACACCAATTCGTTTAATTGCACGAAAACGTAACTAATAAGGAGTTTATATGACTAAAAAAATTGCAGTGCTTGGTGCAGGTAGTTGGGGTACAGCATTAGCACAAGTATTAATAGACAATGAACATCAAGCGATATTGTATGCTAAGCGTCAGCAAATTGTAGATGATATTAATCAACAACATATCAACCATCAATATTTACCACAGCAAATGCTAGATAGTCGACTTAAAGCAACGGCTGATTTATCAGAAGCTGTTAGAGATTGTGATGTATTAGTCATTGCTGTACCATCATCTGCAATAAGAAGTATTTGTCAGCAATTAAATGAATTATTAACTAAATCAGTGCATATTATCCATGTGGCTAAAGGTATTGAACCTCAAAGTTTAAAACGCGTATCACAAATGATAATAGAAGAATTAGCGCCACATTTATTACAACAAGTGACCGTATTAAGTGGTCCTTCTCATGCTGAAGAAGTCATTAAACGTTTACCAACGACTGTGGTTGTTGCTGCAGAAGATATGTTTTATGCATTACAAGCACAGCAATTGTTTAATAATCATTACTTTAGAGTATATACTAATACGGATATTGTAGGATTAGAACTCGGGGGCGCATTAAAAAATATTATTGCTTTAGGTGCGGGTATGATTGATGGCTTAAATTATGGGGATAATGCCAAAGCCGCATTAATAACACGTGGTTTAGCTGAAATCACAAGATTATCTATAGCAATGGGTGCTAATTCTCTAACTTTTTTAGGTTTAGCTGGTATAGGTGATTTAGTTGTAACATGTACATCTAAACATTCACGTAATTGGCAATGTGGTTATTTAATCGGGCAAGGTAAAACTTTGCAACAAGCCGTTGAGCAATTATCTATGGTAGCTGAAGGTGTACGTACAGTAGAAGCTGCTTATCAATTATCGCAACATTATCATGTAAATATGCCAATCACAACAGTTTTATATCATATTTTATACGAACAAGCAGATGTTAAAGAAGCAACATCATTATTAATGAGTCGTGATGTGAACAATGAAATGAAAGGAATCTAAGTTATATCGCAATTTTATATTTGTTTTTCTTGAAGTTCAGGAGTGGTTGTGTTACTCTTTACATGAATGACAAGAGTTATTCTTACTTAAATAAAGTGGAGGTAGAAAAGATGAATAAAACTGAATTAGTAAATGCAGTTGCTGAAGCAACTGAATTAACAAAAAAAGATGCGGGTGCAGCAGTAGAAGCCGTATTTGAATCAATTCAAGGTGCTTTAGTAAAAGGTGAAAAAGTACAATTAATCGGTTTTGGTAATTTTGAAGTTCGTGAACGTGCGGCACGTAAAGGTCGTAACCCACAAACTAACGAAGAAATCGAAATTCCAGCAAGTAAAGTACCAGCTTTCAAAGCGGGTAAAGCTTTAAAAGATGCTGTAAAATAATTAATTTTAAATAAAGAGAGGTTGAATATATCGTTATTCAATCTCTCTTTATTTTAATCAAATTTTCTATCATATAACAGTGCAGCAATCATGACGACAAGCACTGAACCTGCATTATGCATAAAAGCACCTGTTGTAGGTGCTAAAATACCCATGAGTGATAATATGATGGCGATGAAATTAATAATTAAAGATAAGCTAATGCTAAATTTAATGGTATTGACTGTCGCATTAGATAAACGTTTTAAATACGGTAGTTTGCTAATATCATCAGTCACTAAAGCGATATCTGCCGCTTCGATAGCAATATCACTGCCCATACTTCCCATAGCAATACCTACATGTGCTGTTTTAAGTGCAGGTGCATCATTGACACCATCACCAATCATACAAACTTTATGTTGGGCATTAGCTAATTGTTGAATATGCTGTACTTTTTCTTCGGGTAATAAATTAGCATAAACTTTTTTAATTCCCATTTTATGTGCAAAATATTGTGCTGTCTGATAATTATCCCCAGTGAGTAATACAACATTAGTTGACATGGCTTGTAATTGTTGAATAACTTGTTTAGCTTCTTGACGTATAGTATCAGAGAGAATGATTGCTCCGATACATTGCTGTTCAATGGCAGTTAATAATGCAACTTTTCCTTCTTGTCGATAGTGTTTAAGCTGTTGTTGAATATTTTCGTTTATTATAATATTATTTGCGATTAAATATTTCTCATTCCCACAGTAAATGTTTTGTTGATGAATTTGAGCAGAGATACCTTTCCCAGCTTCCATTGTAAATTGTTGACAATCGTATAAAGTGAGTTGTTGTTGATTGGCGTGATGAATAATCGCTTTAGCTAAGGGATGTTCGCTTAATGCTTCAGCAGAAGCAGTTAATAATAAAATTGATTGTTCATCATAGTCATGACTAAAATTAATGATATAATCTACTTTTAATTGCCCATGTGTTAAAGTACCTGTTTTATCAAAAGTAATCGTATCAATTTTACCCATTTTTTCTAAAGCTTCCCCTGATTTGATGATAACACCTTGTTTAGTTGCTTGACCAATTGCTGCCATAATCGCAGTAGGTGTAGCTAAAACTAGAGCACATGGACAAAAGACAACTAAAATAGTTACAGCACGTACAATTTCATGTGTAATAAAATAAGTGAGGATAGACAATAATAATGCAGCGGGTACTAGCCAACTCGCCCAAACATCCGTGATTCTTGAAATAGGTGCTTTTTTATCTTCAGCTTCTTGTACCATACGAATCAATTTTTGCAAAGAACTGTCTTCACCGACTTTTGTCGCGCGTATATCAATGGCACCAAAACAATTTAATGTACCACAAAAGACCTCATCATTAATTGTTTTATCAATTGGTAAGGATTCACCAGTCATAACGGCTTGATTGATAGAACTATGTCCAGCAATAATGATGCCATCTACTGGAATAGTTTCGCCAGGTAAAACTCTTAAAATGTCATTTAATTGAATATCATCTGTTGTGACCATCACCGTTTCATTATTAATGATTTTTCTACCTTGTGTAGGTGTTAAAGCGATTAATTTTTTTAACCCTTTTTTAGCACGTTCGGTTGTTTTTTCTTCGAGAATGGCACCGATTGCCATAATAAAAGCAATAACACCTGCAGCAAAAATATCATGAATCATAATGGAAGCGGTAATTGCAATACAAATTAAAAATTCAGAAGAAATTTTACTAATACCTTGATGTGTGAATAAACGTTCAATGGCAAGATAGAGTAATGATATCCCACAAATGATGACGGTGAACCATGCGAAATCGAAAGGAAACAACAATTTTAAAAATTCATTTACAAAACTTAATAATAAAAATAGACCACCAATAAGTGTCATTGTGATGCCACTAAAAAAATGATTGATTTTTTGCATACTAATTTTCCTTTCTATAGTTGACTTTATTTTTTAATTTTTATACAATTTATTTATTAGTAAATTTGTATAAATTAATTATAAGAAAATCATATTATTAGAAACAATAAGTAATTACCTTAGAATGTTCGTTATTGAACATTCTAAAAAAATTGCGTGGAGGAAACATTTATGGATAGACGACAACAAAAAACAAGAACAGCTATTTTTCAAGCGTTTAGTGAATTGTTAAAATTAAAAGACTTTACACATATTACAGTGAAAAATATTATAGATGAAGCAAATATTGGCCGAAGTACATTTTATGCCCATTTTGAAACAAAAGAAGATTTATTGAAAGCTTGGTGTGCAGATATTTTTACGCATATTTTTTCAGAAAAGTTAACAGTCGAAAGAACACATGATTTTACCAAGGTACAATATGGATTAAAAGAAAAGATGACGCATTTACTCTATCATTTAAGAGATCAGAAAAGTGATATTCTAGGTATTTTACCGTATGATCGTGAAGGTTTATTTATGAGCTATTTTAAAGAATATTTAATTGAAATGTTTGATGATGAAATAATTAACACAAATGCTCATATACCTCATGATTTTGTATTAAATCATTTACTAAGTAGTTTTGGAGAAGCTATTTTTTGGTGGATTAAACGTGATATGAAAGATACACCAGAACAAATGGCCGAATATTATTTGTCAGTAATGCCATGGGCATCATAAAAAAGATAGTGTGAGACACTATCTTTTAATTTATATAAAAGGTTTTAAGAACAGTAACATGATGGTACTAGTCAGTAGTGTGATGATAATACATGCAAAAACAATTATACATTTTTGATAAGGTGCTTTGGCAGATTCTTCTATTTTTTCAACATGAGTTAACTTTTTATTGTTAACAAAACTATTAATTTCTTTTAAAGTTTGAATATTATGTTGGTGTTTGTTTTTTTCGACGATATGAGCGTAATAACAACTCGGTATTATAATAAAAATTAACCAGATAAGTGCGCCTACCCAATGATAAAAAATGGTAAGGGGTATAGATGAAACAATCGTAAGTATTAATAAAATAGTAAATATTGTGCCCTGTTTTTTAAATTTATGACGGTCATACTGTTCAATTTCTGTCATGATTTGTGGCAAATCTTCTTTAATTAAGTCATCTAAAGTAATAGAAAATAGTTCACTCATAGTTAATAAATAGTGAATATCTGGATAACTTTTATTATTTTCCCAATTGGAAATTGTTTGTCGAGTCACTTGTAATTGTTCTGCTAATTGTTCTTGTGAATATTGATGATACATTCGCTGTTGTTGAATTTTATAACCAATTTTCATATTAATGCGCCTCCATTTGTTGTTGATAAAAATTAATAATATCTTGATAAATTTTTTGAGTTGCGTAATAAGCTATCTCTTGTTTAATGTTGTAAGTTAAAAAAGTAATGAGACAGCCGATGATGATAGCTAGCAAAATATAAGTTTGATAAATAATGAAAAGTGATAAGGGATGAGTTGTTAAAATAAGTTTCATAAAAATTCTCCTTTCTATAAAGTAAATTATAAAGATGATAATAAAAAAAACTATCAATTTCTTTTGACATTTAGCTATTTGTGCATGTCAAAAAACTTTGACATCAGCCTAAAAGTGCGATAAATCACTAAAATAGTATTTTGGGTTTAAGTTTCAGATCTAGAAGTAAAGAATTTAATGAGATTTCAAAAGTTTAATATTGGCATTTTTACTGTCAAATAAGAAAAAATGTTATATAATCAAATGATAATGCTGAGAAAGAAAGAGGGCGTGGTCATGTCAAAACAACAAAAAATAGAACAAGCGATTTATCAATTATTAGAAGCCATTGGTGAAGACCCACAAAGAGAAGGCTTAATTGATACACCTAAACGTGTTGCTAAAATGTATCAAGAAGTTTTTGCGCATTTACATGATGATCCAAAAGATCAGTTTACAACGGTGTTTTCAGAAGGACATGAAGAAGTAGTTATCGTAAAAGATATTCCATTTTACTCTATGTGTGAACATCATTTAGTTCCATTTTTTGGTAAAGCGCATATTGCTTATATACCTAAAAATGGTCAAGTGACTGGTTTAAGTAAATTAGCACGTGCTGTTGAAGTGGCGAGTAAACGTCCACAATTACAAGAACGTTTAACGATGCAAGTTGCTACAGCTTTAGATGAAGCATTATCACCTGAAGGCGTTTATGTAGAAGTAGAAGCGGAGCATATGTGTATGGCGATGCGTGGTATTAAAAAACCAGGTACCGCAACGATTACGACCGTGGCAAAAGGATGTTTTAAAACAGATTTAGCATTAAAGCGAGAAATTATGTCATTGATGCACACAAAGTAAAATTTGCCAAGACATTTAAGCTTGAGATTTGATATAATAATATCATGACAATGAAAAAGGGGGATTATGCATGACACTGACAGAGCAAACTGATAAATTAGAAGGCCAAGATTATATTATTGTACGTGCTGATGAAGATGGCGTAACAGTATTAGGATTAACACGTGGTCAAAGTACTAAAAGTCATCATTCTGAAAAATTAGATCGTGGTGAAGTGTTAATTGTACAATTTACAGAAAACACATCAGGAATTAAAGTGAAAGGCAAGGCTAGAATTTTCACAAAATATGGTCAAATTAATGCAGGATAATCATGATGACAATTTTAACGACAATTAGCACGTTATATTATCAGCAACTAGAAGAGTTGCAGCCGATTAAACAATTACAATTACCAGAAATAGATTACCCAGCAACACAAATTCTGATGCGCAGTGTAATGAATGAACAGGCAATTAGTGAAATCGCAGGTGTATTGATTATGCAAACTGCCTTAGATTTACATAGACGCATTGACAATCAGATGATTATTAATAATGATACGAAACAATTAGAAATTTTAGCGGGAGATTTTTTACAAGCTAAGTTTTATCATTGCTTTTTGCAAGTTGGTGAAACACAAAAATTAGAAGTCTTGTCACGTGCGATTCAACAAATTTATGAATTGCAGACAGAATTGAATCAACAACAGCAACTAGATATTAATAGTTTTTATCATTATTTTGTCAAAATTGAAACATTGTTATTATCTAGTTATTTATCCTTACAACCTAATAATTATTTAACCCCTATTGAACAAGATAATTATTTGATTTATAAATTAGATAAATATAGCGAGCAATTTCCAGCTTATTTACCAGAAATTGCTCAACCATTTGTGTCGCAATTATTACAAATTTTAACGGGAGCTTAATGATGATAAAATTACAACTTGCTGATGACATTTATAATGTTGAACAATATATGCAAACTTTAGTGAATCAACCTCAATCAATATTACAACAATATGGTCATCAATTATTGTCAGCAGGTGGCAAACGATTAAGATTGAATTTTGTATTATTAGCTAGTAAATATAATCAACAGCAATTAACACCACTGACACAACAAGTTGCTACAATTATCGAAATGATACATTCTGCCTCATTAGTACATGATGACATTATTGATCATGCCGAAATGAGACGTGGTTTGGCAACGATTAATGTTTTGGCTGGTAATAAGATTGCGTTATATTGTGGGGATTATTTATTTGCAACTGTATTAAATGAATTAAGTCATATTGATAATGATGAA
The DNA here is from genome assembly GCF_058895785.1 of Staphylococcus sp. B1(2026). Taxonomy (NCBI): domain Bacteria; kingdom Bacillati; phylum Bacillota; class Bacilli; order Caryophanales; family Staphylococcaceae; genus Staphylococcus; species Staphylococcus sp. B1(2026). Next base: position 9,091 of record NZ_JBZXTS010000028.1, on the reverse strand, counting down.
ATTCAACAAGCTGTTAATCATGTTTTACAACAATTATGTTTAGGTGAAATGTTACAATTCAATCAAAAATTTGATATTCATCAAAGTATAGATGAATATTTACAACGTATAGAAAGAAAAACTGCTTTATTAATAGCTAATGCTTGTAAATTAGGGGCATTGAGTACATTTGCTGATCGTCATATTGTAGAAGCTTTGTACGATTATGGTTATGCTTTAGGTATGGCATTTCAAATTCAAGATGATATATTAGACTTTATTGGTGATGAAATGACTTTGGGTAAACCGATAGGTGCAGATTTAAAAAATGGTAATATTACTTTACCTGTATTGCTCGCTTGTCGTGATGATGATATGTTAATGCAAGAACTTTTACCCTTAGCTACATTAACATCAACAGAAATTGATAATTTAATTATAAAAATTAGTGCATCTAAAGGAATAGAGTTAGCCAAACAATATGTTCAAGACTATAGTCAACAAGCACAACAAGCCTTGAAAAAATTACCTAATCATGTCATTACAGATGTGCTAGAACAGTTAATTGATACTTTACTTAATCGTAATAATTAATAATAAGTTGCCATTGTGCAGCTTATTATCTTTTTAAAGAGAGAGGTTAGAAAATGAGATATTTAACAGCAGGTGAATCACATGGCATGCAATTAACCGTCATTATCGAAGGTGTGCCTGCCAATTTATATTTAACAGAAGAGATGATTAATTTACAAATGACACGTCGTATGCAAGGATATGGACGTGGGGGACGAATGAAAATAGAAAAAGATCGTGTGAAAGTAACAGCAGGCATTAGACATGGTTATACTTTTGGCGCACCTATATGTATTGAGATAGAAAATCGTGATTTTAAACATTGGTCAAAAATTATGGGTTCAGCACCAATTGATGAATTGGCACAAGAAAAAATGAAACGCACGATTACTAAACCACGCCCAGGGCATGCGGATTTAGTTGGTGGTATGAAGTATCAACAACAAGACTTACGTAATATTTTAGAACGTTCTTCGGCAAGAGAAACGGCCGCACGTGTAGCAGCAGGTGCGATAGCAAAAGCTTTATTAACGAATCTAGGTATTGAAATAGTTAGTCGTGTGGTGAATATTGGTGGTGTGGCTGACGAAGGTCATTATGATTTTGACATCATAAGTAATAAAGAGATGAACGATGTGATGTGTATAGATGAAACAGTAGCCCAAGAGATGCGTGATAAAATTGACGCAGCTCGAAAAGCTGGTGATTCTTTAGGTGGCATCGTAGAAGTTCAAGTTAAAGGTTTACCTATCGGTTTAGGTAGTTATGTTCAATATGATCGTAAATTAGATGGTCGCTTAGCTGCTGCTGTACTAAGTATTAATGCCTTTAAAGGTGTAGAATTTGGTGAAGGTTTTAATATGGCTAATTTACCAGGTTCACAAGTACATGATGAGATTGTTTGGTCACAACAACAAGGCTTTACGAGAGCTACTAATCGTTTAGGTGGGATTGAAGGTGGGATGTCTAATGGTATGCCTTTAATTATTAAAGGTGTGATGAAACCTATACCTACTTTATATCAACCACTTGCGAGTGTAGATATTCATACTAAAGAAGTATTTAAAGCAACAGTTGAACGATCAGATGCCTGTGCTGTACCTGCGGCAAGCGTTGTGATGGAACATGTCGTAGCTTTTGAACTTGCTAAAATCATTTGTGAACAATTTCATTCAGATACATTACAACAATTAATTAACAATATTACTACTTATCAACAAGATAATTTTAATTACTAGGAGGTTCTATGGCATTACGTGGTCAATTATATGTAGCAAGCGATAAATCAATGACGCATCGTGCAATTATGTTAGCGAGTTTGGCAAAGGGCCGTAGTATTATTTCAAAACCTTTATTAGCACAAGATTGTTTAAGCACCATTGCTTGTTTTGAACAATTAGGTGTGGTATTTACTATAACTGAAGAGCAATTAATTGTTGATAGTCCAGGACAACAATTTTTCAATGAACCGCATCAAGTACTTGATACAGGTAATTCAGGTACAACGACACGTTTGATGGCAGGTATTTTAGCTGGTTTACCACTATTCACTGTATTATCAGGAGATGCTTCAATAGCAAAAAGGCCGATGGATCGTGTTATTATGCCTTTATTACAATTAGGTGCTAAAATTAAAGGGGCTGAAAATAATCGTTATACGCCATTAGTTATTGAAGGTAAAGCATTAATTGGTCAAGATATACAGATGACTGTCGCAAGTGCCCAAGTCAAGAGTGCTTTAATGTTTGCAGCATTATATGCCAAAGGAACAACACGTATTACTGAGCAAGTGATGACACGTAATCATTCTGAAACGATGTTTCAACATTTTGGCATTGAAGTGAATATAGATCAATTAACGATATCCATTGCTGGTGGGCAACAGCCACAAGCAACTAATTTTATCGTACCTGGTGATATTTCATCCGCTGCTTTTTTTATTGTAGCAGCACTTATTACACCAGGTAGTGATATTATTTTAAAATCAGTAGGTGTTAATCCAACAAGAAATGGGATTATCAAAATAGTGCAACGTATGGGTGGAAAGATAGAATTATTGAATTATCAAGCCAATAATGAACCAATAGCAGATATTCGTGTGAAATATAGTCCTCATTTAAAGGCAACAACAATTGAAGGTCAAGAAATTCCAACTTTAATTGATGAAATTCCGGTCATTGCTTTATTAGCGACACAAGCACAAGGACGTACAATTATTAAAGATGCACAAGAATTAAAAGTAAAAGAAAGTGATCGTATTGCTACAATTAGTCAAGAATTAGCTAAAATTGGTGCTCGTATTTTGCCGACTGCAGATGGTTTGATGATAGAAGGTAAAACATCATTAATCGGTAAAGAAACAACATCAAGTCATGGGGATCATCGTATAGGTATGACATTAATGGTTGCACGATTAATTAGCCAATATGATTTTAAAATTGATGATGAACAAGCCATGTCTATTTCTTATCCACAATTTGATAAGGATTTAGCACAATTAGGGGGTATAACTTCTTGACAAAACCCTTGAAAATATAGGATAATAGCATAGTTAAATATAAATATGGAGGTTTTACAATGACTGTAAAATTAGATAAAAAAGAAAATTCACAAGTAGTTTTATCATTTAGCGTATCAGCTGAAAATTTTGATAAAGCACTAGATAAAGCATTTAAAAAAGTAGTTAAAACTGTAACAGCACCAGGTTTCCGTAAAGGAAAAATGCCGCGTCATTTATTTGAAAAAAATTATGGTGTTGAATCTTTATATCAAGAAGCAATTGACATTGTTTTACCAGAAGCATATGTTGCAGCTGTAACTGAAGCTGGTATTGATCCAGTTGCACGTCCAGAAATCGATGTGAAGCAAGTAGGTCAAGGTCAAGACTTAGAAATCGAAGCATTAGTAACTGTACGTCCGGAAGTTAAATTAGGTGATTACAAAGGTTTAACAGTAGAACGTTTATCAACAGATGTAACTGATGAAGATATTGAAACAGCAGTAAACGATAATGTTGCACGTTTAGCTGAATTAGTTGTTAAAGAAGATGCAGCTGCTTTAGGTGATACAGTAACAATCGACTTTGAAGGTTTCTTAGATGGAGAAGCATTCGAAGGTGGTAAAGGTGAGCGTTATGACTTAGAATTAGGTTCAGGTTCATTTATTCCAGGTTTTGAAGATGAATTAGTTGGTGTTAAAGCTGGTGAAGATCGTGATGTTATCGTTACATTCCCAGAAAATTATCAAGCTGAACACTTAGCAGGTAAAGAAGTAACATTCAAAACAACAACACATGAAGTGAAAGCAAAAGAAGTGCCAGCATTAACTGATGAGTTAGCACAAGAATTAGATGCAGAAGTTAAAACTGTAGCTGAATATAAAGAAAAAGTTGCAAAACAATTAAAAGATACAAAAGTGCAAGAAGCAGAGCAAGCATTACAAAACTTAGTAATTGAACAAGCAGTAGCTAATGCTGAAGTTGAAGTACCGTCAGTCATGGTTGAAGAAGAAGCAGACCGTATGGTAAAAGAATTTGAGCAACGTATTGCACAACAAGGTTTATCTTTAGAATTATATAGCCAATTTACAGGTCAAACTGAAGAAGAATTAAAAGCACAAATTTCAAAAGATGCTGAAACACGCGTACGTACTCGTGAAGTATTAGCTGCTATCGTTGAAGCAGAAAAAATTGAAGTAACAGAAGCCGAAGTAGAAGCTGAAATTCAAAAAATTGCAGACAGCTATAATATGCCAGTTGAACAAATTAAAGCAGCATTAGGTGATGTTGAATTATTAAAATCTGATATTCAATTACAAAAAGCAATTAAATTATTAACTGAAGAAGCTAAATAATGAATATATAGTTTAATCTAAGCTATATGGGGTGAAAAGACGGCATAATTTTCTCATGAAAATTAACGACTTTTCACTCTATTTTATTAAGGCATAAATAATATAGTTTATAAATAACATTATTTGCAATTAGTGGTCAGAAAATGTTAAGTTAATAATAAATTAAATAGATTGAGGGCGATAGATCATGACAAAGAAGAAAAATCAAGAAATAAAATGTTCTTTTTGCGGCCGTTCACCAGAACAAGTCGATAAGTTAATTACAGGTCCGGGTGTATATATTTGTGATGAATGTGTCAACATTGCACAAGATATCATTAGCGATGAACAACATATTCACACACAAGAAAATTTAAGCAATTTATCAACACCTCAAGAAATATTAAAACAATTAGATGAATATATTATTGGGCAAGATAAAGCTAAAAAATCTATTGCTGTAGCAGTTTATAACCATTATAAACGTATTTTAAATGATACGGTAAATGAAGATATTGAAATTCAAAAAAGTAATATTGCTTTAATTGGGCCAACGGGTAGTGGTAAAACATTAATTGCGCAAACATTAGCAAAAATGTTAAATGTACCTTTTGCCATTGCAGATGCGACTTCATTAACAGAAGCAGGTTATGTTGGTGAAGATGTAGAAAATATTTTACTAAGATTAATTCAAGCAGCTGATTATAATATAGAACTTGCGGAACAAGGTATTATTTATATTGATGAAATAGATAAAATTGCTAAGAAATCAGAAAATGTTTCTATTACAAGAGATGTATCTGGTGAAGGTGTTCAGCAAGCTTTATTAAAAATGTTAGAAGGTACTGAAGCTAATGTACCACCACAAGGTGGTCGTAAACATCCTGGACAAGAATTCATTCGAATTAACACTAAAAATATTTTATTTATTATTGGTGGTGCTTTTGCAGGAATTGAAGATATCATTAAACGTCGTTTAGGTGAGCGTGTTATTGGTTTCAATGGGATGAGTGAAGATAAATTAGATGATACGAGTTCTGTATTATCACAATTAAAATCTGAAGATTTAATTGCTTTTGGTATTATCCCAGAATTTATTGGACGTATTCCTATCATTTGTAATTTAGAAGAATTAGATGAAATAGCATTAATTAAAATTTTAACAAAGCCAAAAAATGCATTAATTAAACAATATGAACATATGATGTCTTTAGATGATGTGCAATTAGTTATCGAAGATGATGCATTAGAAGCCATTGCTAAAGAAGCCATACGTAGACGTGTTGGTGCACGTGGTTTACGTTCAATTATTGAAGAAACTATGTTGGATGTGATGTTTGTGACACCTTCAAACGATAAGATTAAGAAATGTGTCATTACAGCGGATACAGTTTTAAATCATACGCCACCACTAGTTTATGGGAAAAACGGTAGAAAATTAAAATTTCAAATATAAGAAATAGTAGGAGGCACAATGTCTAAACAAAGATTACCATTATTAATACTTACACAATCTTTACCATTTCCTGAAGAAATTATGACCTTAAATGATGGACCATATTTATCAGATGTAACTGTAGATGCGATTAGTGAAATTTATGCATCAAATTATAAAGGTGAAGTTATTTTAGCCATTCGTGATTATACACACGAAGAACAGGAAGAAAAAGATAATATCTATCCTATAGGTGTATTAGCAGAAGTAGTGGTGACAATGATGATGGATGATGATGAGCCAATCCGTGTTGCATCATTCCAAGCTAAAGAAGTGATTCATATCCAAGATATTGTCACAAATACAGAAACATTATCTATTTTAATGGCGAACTATAGTGTGCTTAAAAGAGATGATAAAGTTGATGCTAAAATAGAAGCACTGACACAACGATTGATTAAAGAGTATCGTAAATTTGATCATACCAATGATTTATTAGATAATGACATTTTGTTTGATCGTATTAAATATTTAACAAATCGTCCACATCAATTAGTTGATTTAATCGCACCGACATTACCAGCAACAGCTTATGCAAAATTAACTTTATTAGAAGATAAAATTGCTGAAGAACGATTGTTATTATGTTTACGTATTTTAGCGGAGCGTGATCAAATTGCAGAATTAGATGCAAAGATTCATGAAGAAGTACGTAAATCAATTGATAAACAACAACGTGAATATTTTTTACGTGAGCAACAACGTGTTATCGAAAAAGAATTAGGTGATAGTGAAGGGCGTAGTGAAGAGTTTGTAGAGTTTTCTACTAAAATTAGAGCTTTAAAATTAGATAAAAAAATTCAAAAAGAATTATTAAAAGAATTAAATCGTTATGAAAAAATTCCAGTACAAAGTCCAGAAAGTGCAATGTTACGTAATTTTTTAGAAACAGTTCTAGAATTACCTTGGCGTAAAGCAACAAAAGATAATCATGATATTGAGCATGCACGTCAAATTTTAGAAAAAGAACATGATGGTTTAGATAAAATTAAACAACGTATTTTAGAATATTTAGCTGTCAAACAATTAAGAAAAGACATGAAAGGTCCAATTATTTGTTTAGTTGGCCCGCCAGGTGTTGGTAAAACATCATTAGCAAAATCAATTGCAACAGCATTAGGACGTAAATACGAACGTATTGCACTAGGTGGTGTACATGATGAATCAGAAATTAGAGGTCATCGCCGTACTTATATCGGTGCATTACCTGGGAGAATTTTACAAGTGATGAAACGTGCGGGTGTAATCAATCCGGTTGTATTATTAGATGAAATAGATAAGATGTCTTCTAATATTAAAGGAGACCCAGCTTCAGCAATGCTCGAAGTTTTAGATCCAGCGCAAAACCATGCTTTTACTGATCACTTTGTAGATATTCCATATGACTTATCTAAAGTATTATTTATCGCAACAGCCAATGATGCTAGTCAGATTCCAGCACCATTATATGACCGAATGGAAATTATTCAATTAGGTAGTTACACATTAGAAGAAAAAATGGCCATTGCACAACATCACTTATTACCACGTCAAATTAAAGAAAATGGTTTACAAACTAAACAAATTACAGTGGTTAAACATGCAGTTAAAACTATTATCGAAGATTACACAAGAGAAGCAGGTGTACGTCAATTAGAACGTCAAATTGGTAAAGTTTGTCGTCGTGCAGCCTTAAAGATTTTAGAAGGTGAAGAAAAAGTTAAAGTCACTGTTAAAAATATTGAGTACTTCTTAGATAAACCTTTATTTAAAGATAAAAACTATATGAACAAACCAACTGTAGGTATTGTAAATGGTTTAGCTTATACAACAGTAGGTGGTGAAGTATTAACTATCGAAGTTGTTGTTTCGCCAAAAGGTAGCGGAAAAATTCAATTAACAGGTCGTTTAGGTGAAACAATGAAAGAATCTGCACAAATTGCTTATTCATTCGTTAAAGCACACGCTAATCAATTTGCTATTGATCAAGAGATGGATTTAAATAAATGTGATATTTATATTCATGCACCCGATGGTGCCACACCTAAAGACGGACCATCAGCAGGTATTACTTTTACAACAGCTATTGTATCAGCATTAACTAATACTAAAGTGCGTAGTGATATGGCCATGACGGGTGAGGTAACTTTAACAGGTCGTGTATTACCAATCGGTGGTGTTAAAGAAAAATTATTAGGAGCATATCGTTTAGGTATTAAGAATATTATTATTCCTGCTGCGAATCAACAAGATTTAGTAGATATTTCAGAAGATATTTTAGAACAATTAACAGTATATCCAGTTAATCGTATTCAAGAAGTGCTAGATTTAGCATTAGAAAGAGGCTAATATGAAAATCAATTCAAACAATGTAGAATTAATTATTAGTGCGGTAAGACAAGCACAATATCCAGATATTAGTTTACCCGAAATTGCTTTGGCAGGACGTTCTAATGTAGGCAAATCATCATTTATTAATACGATGATTACACGAAAAAAAGTTGCACGTATTTCGTCTAAACCGGGTAAAACACAAACTTTAAATTTCTTTAATATTGATGAACAAATTGTTTTTGTTGATGTACCTGGTTATGGTTATGCTAAAGTTTCTAAATCAGAACGTGCTAAGTGGGGAAAAATGATTGAAGAATATTTTATTAATCGTGAACAACTAACATGTTGTGTACAATTAATTGATATACGTCATGAACCGACAGAAGATGATATATTAATGTATAATTTTTTGAAATATTATAATATTCCATGTATCATTGTCGCAACAAAAGAAGATAAAATACCTAAAGGTAAAGTACAAGCACATTTAGCTAGAATCAAAAGAATTTTAAAAATTCGTCCAGCGGATCAAATTTTTAGTTTTTCATCAGAAACAAAAAATGGTAAAGAAACAGTTTGGGCTGCTATTGAGGATTTAGTTTAATGAATAAAAAACAACTGATTATTTTTGTATAATCAGTTGTTTTTTACTATTATAAATATAGATTACCATTTTGATCAGCAGGTTTAAATAATGTGATGAAGAAAGTAATCAGTGCTAATAATGATGGAATAAGTGTCCAACAAAATAATAGGTAAAGTATACCTTTAGTATTGTCACCAATGTAAAATTTATGGACTCCAATACCACCTAAAAACCAACAAAGTACTAAGAAAACAACTTTATTGACGGGTCTACCATAATGTTCATTTTGGGTTCTATAATTTAAAGTGTTGATG
>NZ_JBZXTS010000027.1:0-18618 GCF_058895785.1 Staphylococcus sp. B1(2026) | reverse complement strand
TTAATATGAGATTTCTATTTTATTTAGTGTCGCATTTAATTTTACAACCTATCATTAAAAAAACATTTTTGGAACAAAGTCCAAAAATGTTTACATGAATTGTTTCTCTAATTTTTTAAATAGATCCGAATCAAATTGTAAATCTTGATCTACTAATGCTTTATTTGTATCATAACCTACTAATTTTTCTTCATAACAAGAACCTTCTTCTTGATAAATAATACCTGTTACTAAATCATCATATTGCATCAAAGTTGTCATGGCTTGTATTTTATCACTAGGATTATAGTTTTCTAAATCCGATAATTTTGTTAATTTTTCTTTAAACCATTCGAAAGTATTGACTTGATTATAAGTTACACAAGGACTAAATACATTAACGAAAGCAAATCCTTCATGTTTAATGGCCGCTTCTATAATTGCTATTAACCCTTTAATATCATTAGAGAAAGCTTGTGCTACAAAAGTTGCACCTGATGCTAAAGCTAATTGCATAACTGAAATTTCTGGTTCAATTGCGCCTTCAGGTGTAGATTTTGTTACAAAACCTGTTTGAGAACGTGGTGAAGTTTGCCCTTTAGTTAAACCATAAATTTGGTTATCCATAACTATGTAAGTCATATTAATATTACGACGAATAGCATGTACTGTGTGTGCCATACCTATGGCAAAACCATCACCATCACCACCTGAAGCAATAACTGTTAAATGATTATTAGCTAGTTTTACACCTTGCGCAATAGGTAATGCACGCCCATGCACACCATGCAACCCATATGAACGAATATAACCAGAAATTCGTCCTGAACAACCAATACCTGATATCACTGCTAAATCATGTGGCTCTATTGCTAAATTAGCTGCTGCTCTTTGAATAGCCGCTTGAACAGAAAAATCACCACAACCTGGGCACCAATTGGGAATAACAGTATTTCTAAAATCTTTCATTGTAATTGCCATTATTTTTTACCTCCTAACTCTAATAATTTTTGTTCAATATCACGAGGTAAGAATGGTGTACCATCATATTTCAATAATTTGTCAATTTTGTGATGACAATCAATATTCATCAATAATAATTGTGACAATTGACCAAAATAATTATGCTCTACAACTAAAACTTTTTTAGCACGTTCAATCGCTTGATGAATTTCTTCTAATGGTAAAGGATAAATTTGTCTTAAATGTATATGATTAATTTTCAATTCACTATTTTCAAAACGTTGACAAGCTTCTACAATAGCACCATATGTCGAATTAAAACCTATTACCAAAACATCTGCATCATCGTGTATTTGATGATTAACAAAAGGTTCATCAAATGTCAATTGTTGTAATTTACGCATACGTTTATCCATTTGTTGTTGACGGTTATTTGGATTTTCTATAGGCAAACCATATTCGCTATGTTCTGTACCAGTTACATGATGAATACCACCTTTCATCCCCGGCAATGTTCTTGGAGAAATACCATCTTCAGTTACTTCATAACGTTTGAAATACTGTGTCGATGTTTCATCTAGTTGAGTTGGATCTACTAACTTACCACGACGAACTTCTATTTTATCTAAAGATAAACGTTCAACGGTTTGTTTCCCTAAAGACAATTGTAAATCTGTTAAAATAATGACAGGACATTGTAATTCATCAGCAATATTAAATGCTTCTGCCGTTAAATAAAAAGCATCTTCTGCTGAATAAGGTGCTAATACAACTTTTGGTATATCACCATGTGTCCCAAAAATCATTTGCATTAAATCAGATTGTTCTGTTTTAGTTGGTAAACCTGTTGAAGGGCCTCCTCTTTGCGTATCAACAATAACAACAGGTTGTTCAGTCATCCCAGCTAAACCAATAGCTTCCATCATTAATGACAAACCTGGTCCTGATGATGCTGTCATCGCTCTAACACCTGCAAAATTACTACCGATTGCCATCGTTGCTGCGGCAATTTCATCTTCTGTTTGAACTACTGCACCGCCTACTTCTGGTAATGTTTTCACTAAATATTCCATAATCTCCGAAGCTGGTGTAATAGGGTAAGCACTCATCAAGCGACAGCCAGCTACTAAAGCACCGAATGCAACTGCATGATTCCCTATCATAAATAATCGTTGCTGTGGATCTGTAATTGGTGCTAAGGAATGTGTATTGACAATATCATTTTCTGACATTGCTTCTTTCATTAATTGATAACCTTCTTCTACCGCTTTAATATTCGCCTCAATAACAGCTTCACCCTTAGCAGCAAATTTTTCAGTAATCATTTTATTGAATTGATGTGGTTCAATACCTATCAAAGCACTCGAAGCACCTATCGTCACCATGTTTTTCATTAATTTTGACCCTAATTTTTTTGCTACTTTAGTAATCGGTAAAATGACAAAAGGTGTGGTATTATCTTCAGGCATTTTAGGTTTAAATTGAGCATCAGCAATAATAATACCGTCTTGTGTTAGTTCTTGATAATTCAAGTCAATTGTTTCTTGATCAAAAGCGATTAAAATATCTGTTTCATCGCTGATAGCTTGTGTCGGCGTTGTTGAAATTCTAATTTTATTATTTGTATGTCCACCTTTAATACGACTAGCAAAAACTCGAAAACCATACAAATAATAGCCTAATTGATTTAATGCACTTGAAAAAATTTCTCCGGTACTTTCAATACCTTCACCTTGTTGGCCACCAACTTTCCAAGAAAGCTGAGTTTTCATTTGTTTTCCTCTTTTCTATCTATAATATCTTAATTATAATAACAAATTTTATCAATAATTCCTAATGAATAATGTTAATTTCACTAAATATTCTATTTTCAGTATTTAATCTCAGACTAAAGTACTATAATGATTCAGTATCAAGCGCCATGGTAAAAAACTTATTTATCATATATAATAAATGTATCAATTAAACATTAGTTACTAGGAGGTCAACAATGAAACTAGATTTATCTAACATTATCGTATTCAGTGTAGTCATACTACTGAGTATCTTTATTTTAAAATTTTTATTCAAATTATTATATTTCTTAACACCTATTATCGTTGCTTATATTGCCTATAAATATTATCAAAAAAGAAAACTCGAAAGAAAGAACGATAGAAATAATAACATTTTCGATGCACAATACAGAGATTTGTAATTAACTAAAAATACCTCTATAGCTATGCTGGATACTTAGCATAACTGTAGAGGTGTTTTATTATATTTTATTTACCACAGCCACAAGCACATGATGTTGTTTCACCAGTAAAATCTAATACCATACGCCCTTGAATTTTACCTTCTTCCATTTCTTTAAATATTTTTGAAGCATCTTCAACTGGACGTTTTTGAACTACTGGCACAACTAAACCTTCTGCACCAAATTGGAATGCCTCTTCTAAATCTTTACGTGTACCTACTAATGAACCAATAACTTGAATACCGTCTAAAACTGTTCTCACAATACTTAAATCCATCATTTCAGAAGGTAATCCTACTGCTATTACTCGTCCACCTGCACGAACACTATCAATTGCTTGATTAAATGCAATTTTAGACACTGCTGTCACTACTGCAGCATGACAACCACCTGTTGCTTCTTGAATATATTCAGCAACATTCTCTACTTCTAAACCGTTAATTGTAATATCAGCGCCTACTTCTTTAGCCAATGCTAATTTATCATTATTAATATCCACTGCTACAACATGCGCATTAAATACTTTTTTAGCATATTGAATTGCAAGATTTCCTAAACCACCTGCACCAAAAACTACAACCCATTGTCCTGGTTTTACTTGCCCTTCTTTAATTGCTTTATACGTTGTTACACCCGCACACGTAATACTGCTTGCTTGTGCTGGATCTAAACCTTCAGGCACTTTGACTGCATAATCTGCTGTTACTAAACAATATTCAGCCATACCGCCGTCTACACTATATCCAGCATTTTTTACTGTACGACATAATGTTTCACGCCCCGTAGTACAATACTCACAATGACCACACCCTTGGAAGAACCATGCAATACTTACACGATCACCTACTTTTAAACTCGTTACATCATCAGCAACTTCAGTTACGATTCCAATACCTTCATGTCCTAAAATACGTCCAGGTACTTCACCAAAATCACTAGCAGCAACATGTAAATCAGTGTGACAAACGCCACAATATTCAACTTTAACTAATGCTTCACCTGCGCCTACTTTTGGAATCTCTTTATCTACTAATTCCACTGTACCGTCTAATGCTTCACTTACTACAATTGCTTTCATTGTCATTTTATTTTCTCCTTCATATTTAATATACCTTAATTATATTTTGATGATTTCACCTTAACAACCGTGTTTTGAAAATGTTTTCTACATTTATGTGATTAATTATAAAAGATGATATTAATTTAAAACCTAAACGTAATATATACGTTTTAAGCCATTAAAAAATATCTAGAAACTTAAGATTAAACTAAAGTTTCTAGATACTTTTTATTAGTTATTTTTTTGATTTTTTAATAATACATTAAGTAAGATAGCTCCTACAATCATTCCGATAATTATACATAAACAAAATTTTAATCCGGCAATGTATCCACCAACGATTCCTCCAAATGCAACTGCAAATAAACCACCATGAGGAACTAAGCTAACAATACCAAGATACATTGATATCGCACCTGTTGTACCTGATGCTACCATTAATGCTGGAATAACACGCAATGGACTAGAAGCAGCAAATGGAATTGCACCTTCAGTAATAAATGCCGCTCCCATAAATAAGTTAGTAATTGCTGCTGGACGTTGTGACTGTGGCCATAAATTACGATTAATCATAGCAGATAAGAAAATCGCTAACGGTGGCACCATTCCTGCTGCCATAACAGCAGCCATCACATCTGAACCTGCACTACCTGATGATGCTAACAATGCTGTCCCTGTGACATAAGCTGCTTTGTTGAAAGGTCCACCCATATCAATTGCCATCATACTACCTAAAATAAATCCTAAAATAATTTTACTTGTTCCACTCATACTTTCAATAAAGTGTTGAATAGCACTCATAATTGCTGCTAATGGTGCATTAAATACATAAAACATTAACAAACCAATTAATAAACTACCTAATACAGGAAAAATTAAAATTGGCTTAGTACCCTCTAATGATTTTGGCATCCAGCTAAAAGCTTTTCTTAAAGCTAAAATAATACCACCTGCAAGGAAACCAGCAACTAATGCACCTAAAAATCCTGAAGATTCTAAATTACCAAAACGGCCTGTAAATGATAAAATACTTGGATTTGCAATAATACCACCAATAAAACCAACAACTAATCCAGGACGATCTGCAATAGATTGACCAATATATCCTGCTAATACAGGTAACATCATTGAGAATGCAAATTTACCAATAGAAAAAATTAAATCAGCAAACTCATTATAACTCTTGCTTGTTGGATCGAATGCATTAATACCCCAAAAAAATGATAAAGCAATTAATAAACCACCTGCAACAACAAATGGCAACATATGTGATACACCATTCATCAGATGTTTATATATTTGACGTCCAAAACTTTCTCCACTTATCATTTCTTCATCAATATCGGTTTTATCATTACCTAAATAAACAGGCGCTTCTTTTTTTATAGCTTTGTCCACTAATTTTTCGGCATGATTAATACCATCAGCCACTTTAGTAATAATGACATGCTTACCTTTAAAACGATTCATTTCAACATTTTTATCTGCAGCAACAATAATTGCAGTAGCTCTTTCAATGTCTTCAGATGTTAATTTATTTTCAATACCACCTTGTCCATTTGTTTCAACTTTAATATTGACACCCGCTTTTTTTCCGGCTTGTTTTAATTTTTCTTCTGCCATAAAAGTATGTGCAATACCTGTTGGACATGCTGTAACAGCTAAGATATAAGCATCATTATGATGACTTATCTTATCATCCATTTCTTCTTTAGTTCGTTCGTAGCGTTCAAATACTCGAACAACTTCATCTGGTGTAGTAGCAGCTAATAATGCTGTTTTTGCTTCTGGATTCATTAATACAGATGATAATTTTGATAAAGCTTGTAAATGTTCATTTGAACCACCTTCAGGCGCAGCAATCATAAAAATAAGTTTAGCAGCTTGCCCATCAAATGAGTTCCATTCAATACCTTCCTCACTACGACCAAAAATAATAGTTGCTTTACTAATAGTTTTATCTTGAGCATGTGGAATGGCAATTTCATCACCAACACCAGTTGTTGATTGTGCTTCTCGACGTTCTAACGCTGCGACATAACTATTAACATCTGTCACACCACCTATAGCAGCAAAATTTTGTGCTAATGTCATTAATGTTTGTTGTTTTGTTGTTGTTTTTAAAGATAGCATCATTGCTTCTTTAACAAATAATTGTGATAATTTCATAAGATCTCCTAGTTATAATTTATTTTTGTTACTTCAATATCTTTTACTAATTTATCTACTAATTCTTTAGTTGCAATACCTGTTGAAAATGCCGTCGCACTACCTGTTGCAGCAGCAAACTGCAAACTATTAACATAATTATTTTCTTTAATATATTCATTAATAAAACCTGCTAGCATTGAATCTCCTGCACCGACAGAATTAATCACTTCTCCTTTAGGTACATTAGATTGATAAACTTCTTGATTTTCAGTAATTAATATTGCACCTTCTCCACCACGAGAAACTAATACATTTTTTGCACCTTGCTGTTGTAATTGTTTGGCACAATCAATAATTTCTGAAACTGTCGTTAATGTCTGATTAAAAATTTCACCTAATTCATGATGATTTGGTTTAATTATAAATGGTTCATAAGCTAAGCATGATGTTAATAATTGTTTAGTTGTGTCTAAAACTAATTTTGTTCCTTTTGTTTGACATAACTTAGCAATACTTATATAAGCCGCTTCATCCATTCCTGGTGCAATATTCCCAGCTAAAAAAACAATATCTTGATGTGTTAAATTCTCATCTAAATAAGAAAATAATTGTTCAAAATTCTTTTCAGAAACCACAGCACCAGCTGCATTTATTTCTGTTTCAGTTGTACTCTTTAATTTTAAGTTAATACGTGTAATCCCATCTACATCAATAAAATGTGTTGGAATACCTTCATTAATTAATTGCTCTTTAATAAATTGTCCAGAAAAACCACCTAAAAAACCAGTTGCTATACTTTCTCTACCTAATCTTTTTAAAATAATTGAAATATTAATACCTTTACCTCCAGCTAAATAAGATTCATGTGTAGAGCGATTCAAATTGCCTAATTGACATTCTTTTACATTCATCACTAAATCAATTGCTGGATTAAAGGTGATGGTATAAATCATAATGTAACCTCCTTAATTGTTGAAAAACATTGATAATGTTTTGGATATTGTTCTGTGTAAATTAGACATTCTTCCAAATTTGCAATTTTAGCAAAACATTTTTTATCAAATTTTGAAGAATCAATTATAACAATAGTTTTCTTGGCAGACTTCATCGCTGCTTTTTTAATCTTTGCTTCTTCTATATCAGGTGTTGATACTCCAAATTCATTATCCACACCATTAGCTCCCATGAATGCTAAATCAAAAGAATAATTTTCCAATTGTTCTAAACAGACACCACCAACGACAGCTTGTGTCATTGATTTCACATAACCTCCCAACAAGATAACTTTATTACCTTGTTGCACTAATGGCATAACATGATGAACACCATTTGTTACAATCAACACATCTTTATCAACTAAAAAAGGTATCATAGCATGAATAGAAGTCCCAGCATCCAAATAAATTACCATATCATCGTGAATGTATTGTTGACAAACATAAGCAGCAATTTTATTTTTAGCTATTTTA
Source organism: Staphylococcus sp. B1(2026) (assembly GCF_058895785.1). NCBI lineage: Bacteria > Bacillati > Bacillota > Bacilli > Caryophanales > Staphylococcaceae > Staphylococcus > Staphylococcus sp. B1(2026). The sequence continues at coordinate 10,757 of NZ_JBZXTS010000027.1, read as the reverse complement.
TGTTCTTGTAAACGTTCAGTCATTGTTGTTTCATTAATACCGACTGAAGGTTTCTTTTTACATCCACCATGTACACGAACTAATAAATCTTGTTGGGCAAGTCTATCCAAATCTCGACGAATCGTTGCTTCTGATGACTGTGTTAATTTAACGATATCATTTATTGTCAGTAATTGATGTATATCTAATTTTTTTAGTATCATCTCTCTTCTTTGTTCTGATAACATATCATCTCCCCTTATTAATTAATAGTATAAATGAAATCGTTTTATATTTCAATCTTTTTTAATCAAAATCAATCAAAATCAATCAACTTTATTTGAAAAAATGAGATAGAACGATATAATTCTTTCTATCTCATTCACTCAATCTCTAAAAGGATGATCTTCATTAATTTGTAATGGTTCTATTTTAGTTGCTAAACCTGTTTTATCATCAAAATCTAACACACAAGCTGACAAAGTCTGTCTTCCAGTATCTGCAACTTCAAATCGAGTAGGCATAGCTGTCATAAATTTATTAATAGGATGTTCTGCTTTAAATCCAATCACACCATCATAAAATCCTGTCATTCCTACGTCTGTTTGATAAGCTGTTCCTTTATTTAAAATTCGACCATCTGCTGTAGGTACATGTGTATGTGTCCCTATAATTCCAGACACTCTGCCATTTAAATAATGTGCTAATGCAATTTTTTCTGAAGTTGTTTCAGCATGAAAATCAATAAATATATGATTAGTAACTTTTTTGGCTTCTTCAATATACTTATCTGCAGCAATAAACGGACAGTCAATACTCGTCATAAATGAACGACCTTGTAAATTAATCACTGCTAATTTATGTGAACCACGTTCTAAAATAACCATACCTTTGCCTAAAGTATTATTTGGATAATTTGCAGGACGTACTAACCATTTTGCATCTTCAATAAAATCAAAGATTTCATAATTATCAAATGCATGATTACCTAAAGTAATACAGTCTACACCTTGTCTCATAAAATCTTTATAAATTTTATGTGTAATACCACGTCCATTCGCAGCATTTTCACCATTTACAATGATAAAATTAGGACGATATTTGTTTTTCAATTTTGTAAGATATTGTTCAAGAATATTTCTTCCTAAACTACCAACAATATCACCAATGAATATTATCCTCATTAAGTCTATCCCTTCGTCTCGTCACTATCATTTTACCTTAAATGACATGACATTAAATTTGAATAACTACCTATTATTAAGATAAATTAAAACGATTTCTTTTGATAATTATTAAAAATATTATATCACTGTTTTTTTACAATCACAATTGAAAAATACTATCTATTTTCTTTGTCTTAATTCATCATTTGAGAGATACTATCACTTATTGTTGTTATCATATCATCTACAAACTGACCTGTATCATTTAATACTTGATTAAATTGATCTTTATTTTCTTGAGAAAATAACTGTTCATACCAAGATAATTCAGAAGAATTGACTTCCACTAAAGTATCATCTACACCTATTTGTTCATTTTGAATATTTTCAGCAACCTGTTGTTCAACAACTGGATCAGTTATTTCAAAAGAAGCAACTTCTTTTGAAGAAAATACTTTTTGAGTGCCCAATAAAAATATAATAAAACCACACATCATAATTCCAAAAGTGATAAATAACTTTTTTTGAATCTTAATTTGACGTCTTTTGATTAATCTAATATATAAATAATTTATTAAAAACACTACTTCGCTAACAATAGTTACAAGCATAATAAATAAACCAAGATAAATAAGTGGACTCATCATTTTCCTCCTAACTTAAAATTATAACAATATAATCACTATAATATTTTTTTGATAAAAAATAAAGTAGATTTGTGAAAATACATCTAAAGGACTAGTCTTAATCATTAAAACTAAATTCAATTTGTTACTAGTTATTTTATTTAAAATTATATTCTAAATATAGAAAGCTTATTCTTGACTAATATAGCGTACACCAGTAAAATTGAGTTGTATGAACTTTTAATTTTAAGTCATATAATAAGTCTTTAAATCACTATTATAGTGTATTTTACAATAGCTAGGAGGAATAATGGTATGTCACCATTCGTATTACCTATCCTCATTTTTTTTGTAGCATTAATCGCAGGCGCTGTTGTAGGCTATTTTGTTGCTAAATCTCAACTTCAAGATAAACAAAATGAAGCACGTCAAAGTGCTGAACACATTTTACGTGAGGCAAGAAAAGAAGCTGACAATTTAAAACGAGAACAAGTACTCGAGTCAAAAATAGAAATTAATCATTTGCGCCAACAAACTGAAAACGATTTTAAAGAAAGACGTAACGATATTTTAAAACAAGAACAACGTATTCTTCAACGTGAAGAAAGTCTAGATCGCAAAAGTGAATTACTTGATAAAAAAGACGAATTACTTGATGCAAAAGAAGCGAAACTCGAACAAAAACAACAACAAGTCGATGAGTTACAAACTGAAATGAACGATTTAATCACTCAGCATCAAACAGAGCTAGAAAGAATTGCTGATTTAACAAAAAATGAAGCACGCCATGAATTAATGTCAACACTTGAAGATGAAATTGCACATGATATGGCAATACTTCTTCGTGATAAAGAAGCTGAAGTTAAACATGAAGCTGATAAACGTGCAAAAGATATCTTATCAATGGCAATTCAAAGATATGCTTCTGATTATACAGCTGAATCAACTGTTTCAGTTGTTACCTTACCTAACGATGATATGAAGGGACGAATTATTGGACGAGAAGGTCGAAATATTCGTGCTTTAGAAACATTAACAGGTATTGATTTAATTATTGATGATACTCCAGAAGCTGTTATTTTATCTGGATTTGATCCTATTCGACGTGAAATTGCCAAAACTGCATTAGAAAACCTAGTTCATGATGGTCGTATCCATCCAGCTAGAATCGAAGAAATGGTAGACAAAGCACGTAAAGAAATTGATCAAACTATTAGAGAAGCTGGTGAACAAGCTACTTTCGATTTAGGTATACATAATATACATCCAGATTTAAGCAAAATTTTAGGTAGATTAAAGTACCGTGTAAGTTATGGACAAAATGTTTTAAAACATTCTATCGAAGTTGCACATTTATCAGGTATGATGGCTGCTGAACTAGGTTTAGATGTCACTATTGCTAAACGAGCTGGTTTATTACATGATATTGGAAAAGCTATTGATCAAGAAGTCGAAGGCTCTCATGTTGAAATCGGTGTTGCTTTAGCTAAAAAATACAAAGAAAATAAAATTGTTATTAATGCTATTGCTTCTCACCATGGTGATGTTGAAGCAACAGATCCAATTTCACTTATTGTTGCAGCAGCTGATGCTCTTTCTGCAGCTAGACCAGGTGCGCGACGTGAAAGTATAGAAAATTATATCAAACGTCTAGAACGATTAGAAGAAATTGCTAATAATTATGAAGGTGTTGAAAGAACATTTGCTATTCAAGCAGGTCGTGAAATTCGTGTTATGGTTCACCCAGATCAAATAGATGATCTTAAAGCCTATCGTTTAGCTAAATCTATAAAAGAACAAATCGAAGAAGAATTACAATACCCTGGTAGTATTAAAATAACAGTGATAAGAGAAAGCAGAGCTGTTGAATATGCAAAATAAGAGGAAGATCATCAATCTTCCTCTTATTTATTTTATTTATATTAATGATAATCCATCATCTTCTATAACTTGATCTTTTGATTTTTTCTCTATTTTCTTATCTTCTTTTACTTCATCTTCAGGTATAATGCCTAGTTTTTGTCTGATTTTTTTATCTAATTCCCCACATAGTTCTTTATTTTCTTTTAATAACTGTTTTATATTTTCTCTACCTTGTCCTAATCTTTGGTTATCATAAGAATACCATGCACCTGATTTTTGAATAATATCATGTTCGGCAGCTAAATCTACAATTTCACCTACTCTAGAAATACCTTCACCATACATAATATCTACTTCTGCTACTTTAAATGGTGGCGCTACTTTATTTTTCACTACTTTAACTTTAGTTTTATTTCCAACAATATCAGTACCTTGTTTAATTTGTTCTCCACGTCTAACTTCTAATCTAACCGAAGCATAGAATTTTAATGCACGTCCTCCTGTTGTTACTTCAGGGTTACCAAACATCACACCCACTTTTTCACGTAACTGATTAATGAATATAGCAATAGTATTTGATTTATTAATTGCACCTGTTAATTTTCTCAATGCTTGTGACATTAAACGTGCTTGTATACCAACATGTGCTGCTCCCATATCTCCATCGATTTCAGCTTTCGGTACTAAAGCTGCTACAGAGTCTACAACAATAATATCCACTCCACCAGAGCGTACTAATGTCTCTGCAATATCTAATGCTTGTTCTCCAGTGTCTGGTTGAGATACAAAAAATTTAGAATCTTCAAATTGTACACCTAATGCTTGTGCATACTGTGGATCAAGTGCATTTTCAGCATCAATAAAAGCTGCAATACCACCTTGTCTTTGTACTTCAGCAATAGCATGTAATGCAACTGTTGTTTTACCCGACGATTCAGGTCCATAGATTTCAATAATTCTACCTTTTGGATAACCACCCACACCTAATGCTACATCTAATGCTATTGAACCACTAGAAGTTGCTTCAACATTAATGCGCGAATCAGCTCCTAATTCCATAATTGCACCTTTACCATAATCTTTTTCTATTGATTTAATTGCATTTTCAACTGCTTTTAATCTTTCATTACTCACGTTATACCCTCCAGAATATCTCAATATGTTATATTATTAATTTAATAATACCTTATACGTCTACTAATTGCAAGTAGATTCATCTATCTTTTGTAAATGCTCTAATAAGTATTTAAGTCCTTCTTCTACTGCTTGATGACGAATAGATTCTCTATCCCCATCTAATTTCAAAGTAAGTGTATGCAAATTATTCTTAATCATAATAGAAATAAAAACTTGTCCTACTTCACCTATTTGACTTATTGGACCAGCTTCTCCTGTAAATGATAATGTAACATCTGCATTAAATAATAATTTAACACCTTTAGCCATTTGTTCTGCAACCTCTTTACTAACTGCTGTTTTGGACACTAATGTATCGTGATCCACTTTTAAAATACGTTGTTTAATTTCATCATTATATGCAACAATACCACCTAAAAATATTTGTGATATTCCTGGGCACTGAACTATAGTTGCTTGACATAATCCACCCGTTAAACTTTCAGCAAGTGCTAAATTATATTGTTTTCCCACTAATATATTTTTTATTTGTTCTACTTTACTTATCATTTAATTGTTCACCTACATTTATTAAAAAAGTGAGAAACCTATAAAACAAAACATAAAAGTTTTGTTTGTTTTCTCACTCATCATTCATTAATTTTTAAATAAATATCTACCATTCCAAACATATTCAATACCAGATACTATTGTTAGAATTACTGCCAACCACATAACTAACATACCTAAATCAATATCAAATATATTAAATATAGGATTCCCTAATAATAATAATGACATACCTATCATTTGAAATGTAGTTTTCAACTTTCCTAACCAACCAGCTGCAATAACTTCACCTTGTTCAACAGCTAACAAGCGTAAGCCTGTGACAATAAATTCTCTTGAAATAATAATAATCACCATCCATGCTGGCAACATTTGAAGCTCAACCATCACAATCAAAGCTGTAGAAACAAGCAATTTATCTGCTAAAGGATCTAAAAATTTACCCATATTTGTTATTAAACTATACTTTCTGGCGATATAACCATCAACATAATCTGTGATAGATGCAATTATAAAAATAATTGCACCTATTAATTGATGGATGTGAATAGGATGACCTCCTAAAATACTTATAGTTGTACTAGTGAAATTTACAAGTAAACAAATTACAAATATTGGTATTAAAATTGTTCTTGCTAAACTAATTTTATTTGGTAAATTCATCTTATCTATCTCCTATTCTTCACCTTGTAAAATATCTATACGATACACACGATATTCTGTAGTAAGTTTATCAACCACTACCGGTAAAGTCACACCATTAATTGTAATTTCTAAATTATTTGCTGGTTTAGCATAAATAAGAATATATGAAGTTTCATTATCAATAATCATTTCCTGTTGTTGTGATTTATCAATAGAATCTGAATAATATAATTGACCACTATCATCTCTAACATCTAAGATTTCCGAAAATTCTAATGCTTTAACGGTTACTTTATATTCATCTTTATAAGGCATAGAATAAGCTAACTGGTTATCTTCTTCACCTTTATATTCTAAACCTAATTTTTCTTTAGCTTCTGCAAATTGTTTTTTAGCTTGTTCTTCTTTATCTACTTTTATTTGCGCTTTATCTTGACTATTATTTTTTTGTTGTGAAATTAATTCAGTTTTAGGTTCTACTTTGTTTTTTGATGCAGTTTGATAGTTATTCGATAAAAGTGTATATATAGTATACATTAATAAAACAATAATCATCGTAGCCACTAATGATAAAATAATAGTAATTAAATCAATTCGTTTCTTTTGATTTACTTGGTTAATAACTTTATGATTAGATGAATTTGATTTCACTTCAACTTTTTCTGGTTCTTTTACTACTGTTGCTTCTTCAATTTCTTTACTCTTAGTTTTATTTTTTAAACGTTGTAATTCTAAATCTACTGGTGTTAAGTGATCCTTAGTAACTTCATCAAATTTATGAGAAATTTCATGAACATTTAACGATAAAGCTTTAGCAATTTTCATTACCATTGCTTTTTGATAAAATCTACCTTCAATTTTTTCAAATTTACCTGATTCAATCATTTGTATTTGTTCTATTGACAAATGTGTACGATTTGCTATATCTTGTTGTGTTAAACCTGCATTTTTACGGGCAAGTCTAAGTTTTTTAGAAATAGATGGCATACGCTTACCCTCTCTCATAACTTATTTTTATATGATTATCATATCATATATATAACTTTATACGCAATATTATACCTAACTTATACTTTTCTAATTACTTTAAATTGTAATTTACTTGATTTAAAATAATTCAATGAGTATAAGATTGGTGTGTTATTTTCAATTACATGTGTTTGTTTTAATAATAATAAAGCTTCAAATGGCGTACATTCTAAACCTTGACTAATTGTTTCATCATAACTTACTGGTTCTATCTCAGCCACAGCATAATCAAACTTAAAATTATTTTTTATTTCTAATAACTTTAACATAGGTTGTTGAAATAGATTTATTGTCACATTTTTAGGTAAATATTTTGTTGGTATTTTTTCTATACAGTAAACTACCGGTTGTGTATTTGCTGTTCTAATTCTCTCAATAACTGTAATTGGTTCTCCTAATGCTACATTTAAATATTTACTTTCCTCAAATGCGGCATTTACCTCAGTAATATTGATAATAATCGAACCTGCTTTTTGACCTGTTTGTTCAATCATTTCTGTAATACTTTCTAATTTTTCAATACCTGATTGTACTAGTGGTTCAGGTTTAACATAATATTCATCAGCAAAATAATTAATTAATATCCCTTCACTCACTAACATTTTCATTGCTTGATTAACAACGAAAATAGGTAAATTTAATAATGTGGCAATTTCATAAGAAGATGGGATTGTTTTCTCTTTCTTCCAATTATTTTCTTTTATTTGTTGCACTATCCAAGATTTAGCATCATTAATGTCCAAATTGTCGCCTCCTACTACCATTAAATAATATCTCCATCCCATTTTTCCATACCATCTGTCACATTAATTGTTTGAAAGCCTTGTTGCTCTAAATACTGACAAGCTCTCGCACTACGATGGCCTGATCTACAAATTAAAGTGTATGTTGTTTCTTTATTCAATTCTTCAATACGAAAAGGTAACTCGCTTAATGGAATATTAATGGCAACTGGAATCATCCCATTTGATACTTCATTTTTTTCTCTTATATCAATAATATGATGATGATATAAAAAATGTTCTAATTCTTCTGTTGTTATTTCTTGCATAATAATCCCTTTCTTAATTAGCCACAATATTAATTAATTTACCAGGAATAATGATCATTTTTCTAATTGTTTTCCCTTCAATTTGTGATTTAATAGTTGTATTATTTAAAGCTATTTCTTTTAACTCGTCTTCACTAATATCTTTAGGTACTACAATTTTAGCACGTACTTTCCCCATGATTTGAATAATAATTTCTACTTCTTGCTCAATTAATTTATTTTCATCATAACTTGGCCATGCTACATAACTAATTAACTCTTGATGTCCTAATTTTTCCCATAACTCTTCTGATATATGTGGGGCAAAAGGTGCTAATAATTGAACAAATCCTTCAGCATATTGTTTAGGTAAATGTGTTGATTTATAACACTCATTAACAAAGGTCATCATTTGAGCAATCGCTGTATTAAATTGTAAGTTTTCGATATCTTCTGTTACTTTTTTAACAGTTAAATGATATGTTTTTTCTAAACTTTCATTAACTTTATCTACAATAATGTCATTTAATTGACCCTCTTCAGTTACATACAAACGCCACACACGATCAAGAAATCTTCTTGCTCCATCTAAACCGTTTGTTGACCATGCAATAGAAGCATCCAACGGTCCCATAAACATTTCATAAACACGTAATGTATCCGCACCATGTGATTCAATAATATCATCTGGATTAACAACATTACCTTTCGATTTAGACATTTTTATATTACCTTCACCTAAAATCATACCTTGATTATATAATTTTTGGAATGGTTCTTTTGTCGGTACTAATCCTAAATCATATAATACTTTATGCCAGAAACGTGCATACAATAAATGCAATACAGCATGTTCTGCACCACCTATATAAGTATCTACTGGTAACCAATATTTTAATTTTTCTGGGTCAGCAAACATTTCTGAATTATTTGGATCTATATAGCGTAAATAATACCAACATGAGCCAGCCCATTGCGGCATTGTATTCGTTTCACGTCTCCCTTTCATACCTGTTACTGGATCAACAACGTTTACCCAATCACTAATATTAGCTAATGGTGATTCACCTGTACCTGAAGGTCTAATATTTGTCGTTTTAGGTAATAATAAAGGTAATTCATTTTCTGGCACTGTTGTCATCGTGCCATCTTCCCAATGAATAATTGGAATAGGTTCGCCCCAATAACGTTGTCTTGAGAATAACCAATCACGTAAACGATAAGTTACTTTTTTTCTACCTATATGATTATCTTCTAAAAATTTAATTGCTGTTGTTATCGCTTCTTCTTTCGTTAAACCATTCAAAAATTCTGAATTGATATACGTTCCTTCTTCTGTATAAGCCGCTTCTTCTAAATTACCACCTTCAACAACAGCTAGAATCTCTAAATTGAATTTAGAAGCAAATTCATAATCTCGTGTATCATGTGCTGGCACGGCCATAATTGCACCTGTACCGTAACTACTTAATACATAATCACTAATCCAAATAGGTATTTCTTTATTATTAATTGGATTAATAGCATAGGCACCTGTAAAGACACCTGTTTTATTTTTATTCAAATCGGTACGTTCTAAATCCGATTTATGTTTAACTTCTTCTAAGTAATTATCAACTGCAGCATAACTTTGTTCTGTTGTAATCTGTTTCACTAAAGGATGTTCTGGTGCTAACACACAGTAAGTTGCACCGAATAAAGTATCTGGACGTGTCGTAAATACCGTAAATTGATGGTCTGTTCCAGCAACTTTAAATTCTACTTCTGCCCCTCCCGAACGCCCAATCCAATTTCTTTGCATTTCTTTGATGCTTTCTGTCCAATCTAGTTCATCTAAATCTTCTAGTAAACGATCAGCATATTCTGTAATTTTTAATACCCACTGGCGCATCGGACGACGCTCAACTGGATGTCCACCACGCTCTGATACACCGTCAACAACTTCTTCATTTGATAAAACTGTACCTAATGCTTCACACCAGTTAACTGCAATTTCATCTACATAAGCTAAACCTTTATTATATAATTGAATAAAAATCCATTGTGTCCATTTATAATATTCTGGATCTGTTGTATTAACTTCTCTTGCCCAATCATAAGAAAAACCTAATTCTTTAATCTGACGACGAAATGTATCAATATTTTTTCGAGTAAATATTGCCGGATCATTTCCTGTATCTAAAGCATATTGTTCAGCTGGCAATCCAAAAGCATCCCATCCCATTGGATGTAACACATTAAAACCTTGTGCACGTTTATAACGTGATAAAATATCTGTAGCTGTGTAACCTTCGGGATGTCCTACATGTAAACCAGCTCCTGATGGATACGGAAACATGTCCAAAGCATAAAATTTTTCTTTTGTCATATCATCAGATGTTTTAAATGTCTCATTTTTATCCCAATAATTTTGCCATTTTTTTTCGATTGTACGATGATTAAAATTCATATTTTCCTCCATTAAATAAAAAGTCCCCATAATTGTTTCAACAATTATGGGACGAGAATATATACTCCCGCGGTACCACCCGCATTCCTAGTAATTAGGCACTTAATTATTTTAATTTTATAATTGTTAGGCAAGTTCACTCATATTATTTATGTATTCACATCGACCATACACTTTCTGTAAAATAATGATAAAGTTACTACTCCTAATATCGTCTTAATTTTACATTATCTACCATGGAATTTCAAGTTTTAATATTGTGAATTAATTGCGATGTAGCCTAT
>NZ_JBZXTS010000026.1:0-19184 GCF_058895785.1 Staphylococcus sp. B1(2026) | reverse complement strand
GTTCAGATAAGTGTTGACAATCCATATTTTATTGATGCCTAATTCATGATAAATGTCTTGTAAGAAAAGATAACCACCATTGTAAAGTGTTTGTTGACCTTTACTAATTAATTTATCTGTATTGTATTTAATCATGATTTTTTGTTTTGTTAAATCAGCAGCATATCTTCTAGCTCAAAGAATTGGATCTTCAAGATAAGCTAATTTAGTTACTGTTTCTAGGTTGCCTAACTTTTCAACGATTTTAGTTGTATTTTTCCCATTAACCTTAATTAATTTGATAATATAAAATGATTTTTATTTGCCATAACCTGCAATACTTAATCTCATTTTAACCTTCCTAGCCTATTATATCATAGGATACCAAAGTTTACGTACAAAATCGAGGGTTGATTTGACAAAAAAATAACGTGAAACCATCGGAACAACTACGTTTAAATTTTTTTATTTTTGACAAGTGTCAAACTCCCTTCATAACATTTTGGTCTCACAAAATATAATTATTATGTTTTTTATTAAAAAAATATTGACTAAATGTTTTATGAAGATTAAAATAAATATAAGATATTTATTTTGAAATATCTTATTACAAGCAAAATGGTCATAGTAGTTTTGTTACATTTATAAACAGGAGGATAAAACGATGAAGAAAAGTATTAAAAAAGGATTTATTTCATTATTGAGTGTACTAACATTATTTGGCGTGTTGCCTTCGGCTGCTGCATTAGCAGAAACAGTGTATTATGGAGATTATGCTTTATCTTGGGAACATGGAAGAACTTGGGCAGTTTATAGTTACTCAAATTTATACTCAGGTGAATTAGAACACCATACTACAGCAAATACTACAGGATCTGGCTGGGTTGGCGCTGGTTCATTAGCTTCAGCTAGTCAATTTGTAGGAACAGGTACTGCATATGCTTATTGGAACGCAAGATAATCAATGTTGAAAGGTAACTAATCTACTATGAAAAAAATATCAATAATAAAAAGTTTGAAATTGATAGCTTGTATATTAGTTGTTACGCAAGGGATACTTTTGTCCCTTCTAACAACATTTTTTTTATCACATCGTTACTTTGATGTGGTAGAAAAGTATCCACAAAATGGCTATCACTTAAATTTAAATAATATTTCTGAAGAAAATACGCTCAATGTTTTAAATTATTTGGAGCAAGCAAGTCAAAACTATCATTTAATGATAGTTCGATCAGATATAGCTTTAAATAAAGAAGGTGGCATAAAAGGTTTAGAATTAGGTGTTTTAGGTCAGCCAAGTAATGACTTGAATTTATTTTATCTTAATCAAGAAATTATCAATAAATCAGAAATTAATGACTTATTGATATCTAAAGATACAGAAGCAACAATTGGTTATAATGATTCATCAGATAAAGTCATTAAATCATTGCCTCAGTTTAAATTTAATGCAACAATAGCTATCAAAAAATTAAAGACTATTATTAAACATAATCATACGGTGAATGGTTTCTATAATATTTATGGTTTAACAGCGGAAAATCAAGAAACATTTTTAATAGAACTTTCTCAAGTTACAGGTTTAGATAAACAAAGCTTTACTAATAAATTATCTGGTAGATATATTGATGATAGTTTTAAAGAAATGATTTATATATTTTTATTTGTTGCACATACAATTATTCTTTTATCAATTATTTTTGTAATTACTGTACAATCTATTCAAAATTTAGGTATTAGATTATTATTAGGATGGTCTAAATGGCGTTTTATAAAAGAATTGTATCGTCCATTAATTTATACAAGTTTTGGTGCGATGATTATAAGTATATTATCAAGTTATTATTTTGCTAATCTATCATTTCATAGTATTTTATTTTTTAGTATTTGCTTACTAGTTGCAGTGATTAATTTATTTATGACAATGACTTTATGTGCAATACCAAGTTTATTAATTTTAGCAATTAAGCCGATTGATGCAATTCGTAACCGTTTGTCAAAAAAATCCTTAATAGTATTGACCGGTATTTTATATATGATAGCTAATATAGGATTAATGTTTGCTTGTTATTATGTAGATGGTCCATTTAAATATATCGAGAACAATACTAAGACAGCTATGACTTGGCAATCTGTTTCTCAATATAATGTTATTAAGCAAGCTATTCCTGGAGAAGATAATAGTAGTTTTACAGGTCAGTCTAATAAGTATAATACAGATATTTATCATTGGTATAAAGATATTGCCAATAAAGATGGTGTTTATTTAATACATAGTACATACTATTCAAAAGAAATGTTAGATAATTTATCGAATAATAAAACATATAAAGACATACCACAACAACCATTCTGGCAATTATCAATGTCACCTAATTATTTAAATCAATTACAGCTTAATATAGATGACAATATTATAAAACAAGCACAACAAGGTGTAAGAATTTATTTGATACCAGATAATTTTTCTGATAAAACAAGAGCAGCAATTCAATCGCTGTTAACAACAAATAGTACTAGGTCATTTAAAGATTCGGATATTCAAACAATATTCATTAAAAAAAGACAATTAATTTTCATTCCTTATCATAATAATAAAGAATTATTCACTTGGACAGCAGATGTTACACTGGACAATTATACAACAGCACCTGTTATATATATTACAACACCAGAAAATATGCGTTTTGCTGAATCAGAAAGTTTGAGTGCATCAGGACTTAATAATGCCTATATAAAGTTAACACAAGAAGCAAAAGAGAAATATACAACACCTCAATATATGTCTAAATATCATCTAGATGATAATCAAATTATCTTTATGCCGATTAAAAATTATATTGATGGTTTACAAAAACAGTTATGGCAAACTGTAGAATGGTTTGGCATAATCATTTTAGCTATGACCATTATTGTGATAGCGATGCTATATACTATTGCAATATTATATCAATTAATTTATCAAGAAATGATAACAGTTAAACAATTTTTAGGATTTAGTCTGTTCAAAATATATAAACGATTAATTGTAGGATTATTAGTAGTAGCTCTACTAGATATAAGTATAATGAGTTTAACACAGTCAAAAATAGGAATAATATGTATGAGTTTTGTTTCAATATTGCAATTTGTTATTTTATATGTGGTATTATCTAGCAATAAAACCAAGCATATTTTAACATTTATTAAGTAGGAGGCTAATATGATTGAGTTGAAGCATATTTCTAAAAAATACGGTGAACGTACAATTTTAAATCAAATTAATTATACTATACCAGAAAAAACAATATGTGCTATTGTAGGTCCCTCAGGCTCTGGTAAGTCTACTTTATTAAATATGATAGGTTTATTAGAAGAAGTTGATAATGGTCAAATTTTATTGAAAGGTAATATATTGCCTAAAATCAATTCTTCAGCAGCTACAAAATTAAGAAGATACACTTTGAATTATTTATTTCAATCTTATGCATTAATTAATAATATCAGTGTATATAATAATTTGAAAATTGCAATGGCATATGTCAATATCTCTGATCAAGAAAAAGATATTAAAATCAAAAAAATATTAAAAAAATTACATCTATCTCATGCAGAAAATAACATTGTTAATACATTATCAGGTGGCGAACAACAACGTGTTGCTTTAGCACGCTGTATTTTAAAGCCCGGTGATTTAATTTTAGCTGATGAGCCTACTGGTTCTTTAGATGGTAACTTAGTAAAAATTGTATTTCAAGAAATTTTAAATTTACGTCATGAATATGGTAAAACAGTAATTTTTGTTACACATGATATGAACTTAGCTAATCAAGCAGATATGATTATTAAGTTAGGGTAACTATTGCAAAATGTAATCACTAACAAAACTTGACGAGATTTAAATGAGCCGGTATCAACCAAACAGCTTATGCTGTTTGGTTGATATTTTATTATATGATAAATTGCAAATAATATTGCAACACTTATAACATACTACGTTCGTTCATAAATATTTCAAGAAGAGTTTGATAGTCAAGACATTTTCTCAGTTTACTATTAAGCTCTTCTAAATTTTTAATTAATTCTCTAACTGCTACTTTTGCTAAGTCTGTTTTTTTTAGGATAGTATGCTCTCAATAATCCATTTGATTTTTCATTACTCCCTCTTTTCCAAGCTGAATAAGGATCTGTAAAATAAACATCTGTGCCATAATTTTCAATTTCTTTGTAACAAGCGAACTCTTTCCCTCTATCTGACATCAAACTTTTTATCTCTTCTTTTGGTTTTTTAGATTGAGCTTTTCTTCTAAGTTTTGTAATATCAAAATGTAAGATACCAAAATAAATCTTTAAAAAATATTATATCTTTTTACATATAGACTTGTATAAGCACAAGTTATATATTATAATAAACATATAAAAAATAAATATTATAAAAGAGGTGTTCGAAATGAAAAAATTCAATAAAAATATGTTTATGTTATTAGCAACAACAATCGCATTAGGTGGTTGGCAAATTATTGGTGTTGCATCGATTACAAATTCACTTTAATTAAATACATAAAAAAACTGTAAACAATCTAAAAATTAAATTGTTTACAGTTTTTCACTAAAAATTTTCTTCTATATATTTTTTACCTTCTATAGTCATCTTCTCGTTACCTAATAATTCAAAAATTTGGATAGCTTTCTTATAATCTTCTAATTCTTTATCTTTATTACCATAATATTCCATAATATTAGCATGTAATACATAAAATTCTGCTAACATCATAAAATAACCTAATTTAGTTTGTTGTTCTATAATATTATTTACAATAGGTAACACATATTCTTGTTGATGATTTAACTCTAATTGTTTTAAATAATTATAACTTAATTTTAATTGTGTTCGTGCTTTGTCCATATCATCATAATCTATATTTAAAATATCTTCTTTAATAGGTTCAATTAATTCTTTAGCTTTATCATGATAATTCGCTGCATGATATTTTGTATATAAACCATTAATAGTATCTAAATAATGTGGATGATCATTATTAATCGTTTTTAATAATTGTTCTAATTTTTTTATTGCTTCATCATGTTTATCATAAACTTTATCTAAAACAAATGCTTCTGCCCATTCTTTTAAAACCGCTTCTTCTTCGTACTGTTCGTCATCATTGAAATAGTAATCGATAAAGTCTTCTAAACCTTTGTAATCACGTTTGTATAAAAATTCATTAATTAATTTTTTAGTTACTTTTTTACTTTTCTTTGCGATTCTAATGTCCTCAAAGAAATACTCTACTGGTTTTTCTAAACGTTTAGCTAATAAATATAAGATTTCTGCGCCGGGCATGTAGCCACCTTTTTCTAGGCGGCTAATTTGTGCTTGGAAGCAAATACCTTCGGCAACTTCTTTTTGTGACATGCCTTTTTCTTTTCTAGCTGTCATAAATTTTTTAGATAGTAATTTACTATAATCTGTCATAATACCTCCTAATAATAGTTAAATTGATAGTTTATTTAATAATATCTGCAAATTGTGCTGATAAATATTGTTCAAAATATTGTGGTGCAATGGCGAGTTGCTCGCCTATTTTACCTGCTGAGACGATAATGTTCTCTTGAGCTAATGCTGTTTGATTGATGATGGTTGGATATTGTTTTTTCATCGCAAAAGGTGAACAGCCACCTTTAACATAACCTGTTGTGGCTAATAATTGTTGTAAAGGTAGCATGTCTAATTTTTTGACGTGACAAATTTTTGCTAATTTTTTTAAGTCTAATTGTTCTGCTGCTGGAATGACGGCGACAACAATTTGTCCTTGTAAATCATGTGTGACTAATGTTTTAAAAACTTGTGTGACTGGTTTATCAATTAATTGTGCCACTGTAACAGCATCTAATGCTTCTTTACTTGGCACTTCATAATGTTGATAAGGAACATGATGTTGATCTAAGAAACGCATTGCATTGGTTTTTATGATTTTTTTCTTTGCCATTGTGTATTCCTCTATTTAAATAAATCTTTTAATGCTGCAAATTTATCTGATAGTTCTTGACCTGAATTATCTTGCTTCATATATTTTTTCATATCATGACGTGAGACTTTAGATTGCTTAGTTTTTTTCAAACGTTCATTCATTTGACTTTGCTTTTCACGATAACCACAAACACAACTATATAATGCTTGATCACCTTGACCATATAATGATAAACGTTTTTTACATTGTGGACAACGTGCCTTAGTTAATCTAACGACTGTCTTACGGTGTCTACATTGTTGATTTTGACAAACTAAAACCGTGCTATCTTTTGTCTTCACTTCTAACATATAATCACCACATTTATCACACACTTTTTTAGTTAAATTATCATGTTTAAATTTATCTTCACTAGATTTAATTTCATTAATAATTTGTTGGGTATAGGTTGTAATATCTTTAATAAATTTAGTGCGTGATAATTTACCTTGTGCAATATTAGAAAGCTGCATCTCCCATTGTGCTGTTAATTCAGGTGTTCTTAATTCTTGTGGTGATAAACTTAATAATTGCTTACCTTTATTGGTCACATAAATCGCTTCTTGACGTTTTTCGATAACAAAACTATTAAATAATTTTTCGATAATGTCTGCTCTCGTGGCAACCGTACCTAAACCACCTGTTTCTTGTAATGTTTGTTTCATATTATTTGATGAACTTTGCATAAACTTAATGGGATTTTCCATTGCTTTAATTAAAGTTCCTTCATTGAAACGACTTGGTGGTGTCGTTTGACCTTGTGTTTTAAGCACTTGTGCGACTTTATATTGTGCATTTAACACAGCATCTATTGTCGTATTCGTTGATGTTTGTTTATTTAAAGCTTTATACCCTAAATCAATAATTTGTTGATATTTAGCTGTAAATTGATGATTGGCAATTGTTGCGGTAACTTTTGTTTCTTGATAACGATAAGCTGGCATCAAGACGGCTAAAAATCGTTCGACAACTAATAAATATAATTTACGTTCACGTTCTGACATGACAGCTAAATCAGCTACTTCTTCAGTTGGAATAATTGCATGGTGATCAGAAACTTTATTGTCATTAACGAAACGACCATTCGCTTTAATTCCTTGTTTAATAATAGTTTGTGCAAATGAATGATAAGGTGTTGTACGTAAACCTTGTAATCTTTCTTTTAAAGTTGGCACAATATCTTGTGATAAATATTTAGAATCTGTACGTGGGTAAGTTAATACTTTATGTTGTTCATATAGCTTTTGAGCAATAGATAATGTTTCTTTTGCTGAATAATGAAAACGATGATGTGCTTCTTGTTGTAATTCAGTTAAATCAAATAAACCCGGTGCATATTGTTTTTTCTCTTGTGCTTTAATATCTTTAATAATAGCTGATTGATCTTTGATTCCTGTCATTATTTGATTAACAAGTGCTTCATCAAAAGTTGATTGCTTACCTTGGCGATCTGTCCAGGTAAAAATCTGTTGGCGTATTTCTGCTTGGATACCGAAATATTGACGTGGTTTAAATTGACTAATTTCTTCTTCACGTTTGGCGATCATGGCTAGTGTGGGTGTTTGTACACGACCACATGATAATTGAGCATTGTATTTTGTCGTTAAAGCACGCGTGGCATTTAAACCGACTAACCAATCCGCTTCTGCGCGTGCCACTGCTGCTTGATACAAATGTTCATATTGTTTAGCTGGTTTTAGTTGATTAAAACCTTCTCTAATGGCTTTATCTGTTACTGATGAAATCCATAGACGTTGCGTTGGTTTTTTTACACGTGCTTGTTCAATAATCCAACGTGCAACTAATTCTCCTTCTCGCCCAGCATCTGTGGCAATGACAATACTTCCTACATCTTGACGATGTAATTGTTGTTTAACGATATTAAATTGTTTACCACTTTGTTTAATTACTACTGTTTTTAAATGATTAGGTAGCATAGGTAATTGTGCTAAATCCCATGCTCTCCATTCTTTTTTATACTGTTCTGGCGCTGCTAATGTGACTAAATGACCTAATGCCCACGTCACAATATATTTAGGTCCTTCAATATAACCATTTTTCTTTTGTGTACATTTTAAGACGCGTGCAATATCTCTTGCAACCGAAGGCTTTTCAGCCAGTACAAGTTGTTTTTTCATATTTTCTCCTTCAATTGTGAAATTCATATTTTCTATTCTAACATAAATCTAACAATGATTCTTAATTTTACTATTAAGCTTCTCTAAATATTCACATTGTTTCATGTGAAATCAACCAAGTACTAAAATAAAAATAACCGTTCTTAATTTTAATAAGTTAACGGTTATCTTTACAGAAACAGTTCACACTGCTCTACTACATTATTATTTTATCTCATTTCATTGCCAATATGCAAATATTTTATGAATAATAGTGATCGCTTAATTATTTTTTGTAATATTCATATAAAGCATGAATACCATCACGATATTTACTATCTTCTGCTAATGATTCATATAAATCATGAACTAAACTTAAACCTGGTAAGTTAAGATTCATTTTAGCACATTCTTCTAAACATAATTTCATATCTTTAATAAAGTGGTGAATATAAAAACCTGGTTTATAATCGCCTTGTAAAATACGTGGACCGTAGTTTACTGTTGACCAACTACCTGCTGAACCTTTACCAATCGTTTCTAACATTGCTTCTAAATTAAGTCCAGCTGCATTAGCATATGCTAATGACTCACACACACCTATTAAACTTGCTGCGATAGAAATTTGATTCGCTAATTTAGCATGTTGCCCTTTACCAGCAGCACCATAGTAAACATGCTTGCTACTAAATGTATCTAATAATGCTGAAATTTGTTGATAAATAGCTTCGTCACCACCTACCATAATCGATAATGTTCCATTTTTCGCACCTACATCACCACCTGTAACAGGACTATCTAATAAATGAATACCTTTATCGCTAGCTTGTTGTGCTAAATCAGCAGCTAATGTTGGACTTGAAGTTGTTAAATCAACTAAAATTAAGTCTTTATTACCTTGTGAAATTAAACCTGTTTGTGGATTTAAATAAATCGCTTCAACATCTGAAGGGTAACCTAACATTGTAAAAATCACTTCACAATGTGTTGTTAATTCTACTGGCGAATCTACCCAAATTGCACCTAATTGTACAACTTCATCTGCTTTACTTTTTGTACGATTATTAACGTAAACTGTATACCCTGCATTTAATAAATGTTTAATCATGCTGGCACCCATTACACCTGTGCCTATCCATCCTATTTTTTTCATCATGACTGTCTCCTTTTATTTTTTATTAAATAATTTAACAATAATTTTATCACCTAGTGTTGGACATAAGGCATATAATTTACTTGCCAATGCTAAAGTAGTTGGTAAATTAACTTCACGACGTGGTTGTTGAATAATTGCTACAATATTTTGTGCAACAACTTCTGTTTTTAATACATGACGTCCAATTTTTTGAAGATATTCACCTGATTCATCTGCAATATCAAAAAAATTAGTTGCTACTGGCCCTGGATTAATAGTTGTGACGGCAATACCATAAGGTTGTAATTCTAAACGTAAGGCATTACTATATCCTATCACCGCAAATTTTGTACCTGAATAAATTGCGGATTTAGGTGTTGCAATTTTACCAGCTTGTGAAGCAATATTAATAATATGACCACGACGACGTTGTTGCATCATCTTTGCCACACCATTTGTTAATTGCATTAAACCAAGTACATTAACTTCAAACATATGTTCAATTTCTTCTCTTGTAAAATCCGAAGCATGTTTAAAAATACCGTAGCCTGCTGCATTTAATAAAATATCAACACGTCCTATCGTGTTTAATTGGTCAATTAATCGATCAACTTGTTGGCAATCTGCCATATCTGTCGCAATCACTTCAACTTTTTGTGAAGTATATTGTCTACAAACTTGCGCAACTTGTTCTAATTTTTCTTGACGTCTGGCAACTAAAATCAATTTAGCTTGTTGCTTTGCCATTGCATAAGCGACTGCTTCTCCAATACCACTTGAAGCACCAGTAAGCACAATGGCGCGTCCTAATAAACTCAAAAAATATCGCCTCCTTTACACTAATAAATTTATTATACCACAGGATGCTAAGAAAGCGGTTAATAATTCTACAAACTTTATAGGTCAGCAAATAAATGTGTTGATAAATAACGTTCACCTGTATCAGGTAAAATCACAAGTATTTGTTGCTCAGGCGATAATTGTTTAGCTTGTTCAATTGCAGCATATAAAGCAGCACCACTTGAAAACCCTGCTAAAATTCCTTCTTGTTGTGCTAATTGACGTGCCATTGTAATCGCTTGTTCATTCGTTACTTGAACAATTTCATCATAAATAGTTGTATTTAAAATCGATGGTACAAAACCTGCACCAATACCTTGAATTTGGTGTGGCCCTGCTTCTTGACCACTTAACACTGGCGAACTAGCTGGTTCTACTGCCACAATATTAATTTGTGGATTTTTTTGTTTTAATACTTCACCTATACCAGTAATTGTACCACCTGTACCAACACCAGCAACTAACATATCAAGATGAGGTAATTGTGTCATAATTTCTTGTGCTGTTGTTTGTTGATGTGCTAAAATATTCGCTTCATTATCAAATTGACGCGCCATAAAATAACCGTATTGATCGACTAGTTCTTGTGCTTTAGCAATTGCTCCTTTCATACCACAAGCACCTGGTGTTAAAACTAAATCAGCACCATAAGCTTTTAATAATAAACGACGTTCAACACTCATCGTATCTGGCATCACAATTTTTACTTTATAACCTTTAGCAGCACCAATCATCGCCAAACCGATACCAGTATTGCCTGAAGTTGCTTCTATAATCGTGTCACCTACAGTTAACAAACCTTGTTGTTCTGCCTGCTCAATAATAGATAATGCAACACGGTCTTTCACAGAATGTCCTGGATTCAAACTTTCCAATTTCACATACACTTGTGCCATTGTTTCATCAACTAAACGATTTAATTTAACAATAGGTGTTTCCCCAACTAACTGTGTAATACTATTAAAAATTTTCATATTCATCCACCCTCATTTAATTCTTAGTATTTTAATAAGAATAAGTGATAAATCCTGTAATGTCAACCAACTTTATTTCAATCAAATAGCTATGTTATAATAAAAACAATTCATTATTTAGAAAGGATATAACTCATGAAAAAAACATTATTAATGTTAGCATTATTATGTTGCTATTTACTTAGTGCATGTCAAAACCAATCCACATCATCACAACAGATGACTTCACAAGATATACCACCTCATAAAATGAATATCGTCGTAACAACCACATTACTTGCTGATTTAGTTACAAATATCGGTGGTGATTTTGTAGATGTCACGACTATTATTCCTAATAATCAAAATCCTCACACCTACGCATTAACGAATCAAGATATTCAAAAAATTAAACAAGCTGATTTATTTATTTTTCATAGTCAATATTTTGAAAATAAAATGGCTCAGCAAATTAAAGATTTACAGTTAAATAATAGTTATGAAACGACGACAGCTTTAGAACACTCACAATTTTTATTAGACAGTCATCAACAAATTGACCCTCATGTTTGGTTTGATATTAATTTATGGAAAACGATCGTCAATGAAACAACTATTGCAATTGAACGTACGGATTCATTAAACAAAGCAGAAATTGATAAAAATTTAGATACATACTTACAAAAACTTGATAATCTTGAAAATTATATCGAAGAAAAAATAAATATGGTACCACAAAATCAACGTGTACTTACAACAACATATCAAGACTTTGCTTATTTTGCTAAAGCCTACCAATTTCGTGTCTTAGCTGTTTATGATAGTGATACTTTAACAAATTTACAAAAAGAAAGTGACATTGCTAAAATCATTGCTGAACAACGTATTAAAGCTATTTTTCCACAATCAACGACAGATAGCCAAGCAATAAAATCAATTACAGTGGCCACTGAAGCATTAGGTTTCAATACTAAAATTGCTAAACCATTATATTCTGATGAATTACTCGTCGATAATGAAGGTCATATGTCTTTTATTAATACTATGAAATATAATATTGATGTCATTACTGATAGTTTAAAATAACAATCAGATTCATTGCATAATCAGTAATAATTAGAGATAATTTAGACAAATAAGATAAAGGAGTCAATACTATGATTAAAAAATATGATTATATTATCATTGGTGGTGGTAGTGGTGGCATTGCTTCAGCCAACCGTGCTGCTATGTACGGTGCTAAATGTCTTTTAATAGAAGCTCAAGCATTAGGAGGTACTTGTGTTAATAAAGGCTGTGTACCTAAAAAAGTCATGTGGTATGGTGCTCAAGTAGCCGAAACAATTCATCATTATGCACAATCATATGGTTTTTCAATACCTCAGGTGACTTTTGATTTTACTACATTAAAACAACAACGTGAAGCTTATATTTCACGTATTCATCAATCTTATACAAATACTTTAGCTAATCATCAGATTGACGTTATTTTTGGACTAGCCAAATTTATTAATAACACGACAATTAGCGTTAATGACGAACAGTTTACTGCACCTCACATTTTAATTGCTACAGGTGGTCAACCTACATTACCTTCAATTGAAGGTGCACATTATGGTATCACTTCTGATGGTTTCTTTGAACTTAACGAATTACCTAATTCTGTAGCCATTGTTGGTGCCGGTTATATTGCAGTAGAAATAGCCGGTGTTTTAAATGCACTTGGTGTAGAAACACATTTATTTGTACGTGGCGATCGTCCATTACGCAATTTTGATCATGATATTATACAAACATTAACAGAAACAATGATCAATGATGGCATTCATTTCCATACTTTAGCTTCGCCACAAAAAGTCACACAAAATGATGACCAAACAATCACATTACATTTAGAAAACGGCAAGCAATATCAAAGCGATTTATTAATTTGGGCAATTGGTCGTCAGCCAAATTTAGCTGCACTCAATTTACAAGCAACAGATGTCACACTGACGCCAAAAGGTCATGTCATTGTTGATGACTATCAAAATACGACAGCAACAGGTATTTATGCAGTTGGGGATATTATTGGTAAAATAGATTTAACACCCGTAGCCGTTGCTGCTGGTCGACAACTATCAGAACGTCTATTCAATCACAAAACTGATGCTAAATTAAACTACGATAATGTCGCAACAGTGATTTTTAGCCATCCGCCTATCGGCACAATCGGCTTAAGCGAACAAGCAGCTATTGAAAAATACGGTAAAGACAATATTAAAGTTTATCTATCTAACTTTACATCCATGTTCACAGCCGTTACAAATTATCGCCAACCCTGTCGAATGAAACTTATTTGTTTAGGTGAAGAACAAAAAGTGATCGGCTTACACGGCATTGGTTATGGCGTTGATGAAATGATACAAGGTTTTTCAGTCGCAATAAATATGGGCGCAACAAAAACTGATTTTGATCGCACCATCGCCATTCATCCAACAGGATCAGAAGAATTTGTAACAATGAGATAAAAATGGCCTTAGCTAACAATAACTCGTAAGTTGTTGTTAGCTTTTTTGTATCTTTTATTATATGTAATCGTTTTATGTTATAATAAAAGTATCAATTATACCAAAAGTGAGGTTATTTAATATGAATAAAAAAGCAATACGACATCAAGTCATTCGTTCAATTATTCAAGAAACAATTATACAATCTCAACAAGATTTACTAGATGCTTTAGCAAAAAATAATATCCATATCACACAATCCACACTATCACGTGATATTAAGGAATTAAATCTTGTCAAAGTTACTTCTGGTAATAATATACGCTATGTGATCTACAATATTACACAAGACAGATGGAAAACACGTCTAAAAATGTATATGGAAGATGCGCTCGTCATGCT
The DNA here is from genome assembly GCF_058895785.1 of Staphylococcus sp. B1(2026). Lineage (NCBI taxonomy): Bacteria > Bacillati > Bacillota > Bacilli > Caryophanales > Staphylococcaceae > Staphylococcus > Staphylococcus sp. B1(2026). Next base: position 5,279 of record NZ_JBZXTS010000026.1, on the reverse strand, counting down.
CAAACCTGTTCAAAATCAAGTGATTATTAAAACATTACCTGGTTTGGGACAATCTTTTGGTGCGATTCTTGATGAAATTATAATGGATGAAATGATTGCAACCATCTGTGGAGATGATACGTGTTTAATTATATGTGACAATAATGATGCGGCAATCAGTTGCTTTAATAAATTGAAAAAATATACACCACCATTTTTCTTTAGTCAAGATTAAATTACACATAAAAATACAACAATTTTCATAAAATAATATTGAAAATTGTTGTATTTACTTATAAATTATTTTAATGTTACTGTTGTCCCACCTGTACCATTTAATACTGCTTCAAGATTTTCAAGTGAAGAAATAATAGCCTTACCTTCTGGAAAAGCTTTAATAAATTCAATAACTGCTTCTACTTTAGGTAACATACTTCCTGGTGAAAATTGATTGTCTGCTATATATGTTGTTAACTCATCTATCGTCACCTGTTCTAATTTTTTCTGATTCGGTTGATTATAATTAATGTACACATTATCTACACCAGTTAACACAATAAAATAATCTGCTTTAATGTCTGCTGCTAATTGTTGACTAGCAAAATCTTTATCAATTACCGCTTCTACACCTGCTAATTGCCCGTTATCATCAATAACCGGGATACCTCCACCACCTGCTGCAATCACAATCACATCATGACTAACCAATTGTTTAACTACTTCAATTTCATTAATTCGAACTGGTTTTGGAGAAGCAACTACTTTCCTATAGCCACGCCCAGCATCTTCGATATAAGTGTCTCCAGTGATTTCACTAGCCTGTTGTGCCGCTGCTTCAGTTAAAAAAGGACCTATAGGTTTAGTTAAATAATTGAATGCTGGATCGTCCTTACTAACAACAACTTGCGTCACTAAAGAAATAACCGAGCGTGATAACCCTTGCTGTTGTAATAAATTACCCATGGCATTTTGTAACCAATAACCAATACTTCCTTCAGTCATACTGACACAAGTATCTAAAGGCATCGCTGGATTTTCTAGTGAATCTGCAGCCGCTTGTTGTAATAATAAATTACCTACTTGTGGGCCATTACCATGAGTAATAACAAGACGATGCCCTTGCGCAACTAATTTTACCAAATGTTGGGCTGTTTTTATTAAAGCTTGCTGTTGTGCTTTTGCTGATGCATCATCAGATAAAATAGCATTGCCTCCTAATGCAACAACAATCGTTTTTTGTGTCATAATTTTATTTCCTCCAATTCATTATATTGAAATTATACCTGTAAATAATAAGTATAATGCAATAATTGCTAAAATAACGATAACAATTGCTGATATCATTTCATAACCTTCAAATAAAGTTTTATTATTTTCTTTACGTACTTTCCAGTAAACTAAAATACCTGGCGCATATAATAACATTGTTAAAAGTAAATAAGCAATACCTGAAGCATACACTAAGTAAATACCATAAACGGTTGCTAAAATACCTATAAATAAATTAAAGGAACGCCCTTTACTTTCTTTAGATTCTTGTATTGATAACTTCCATTGATACATCGCCGTAAATAAATATGGAATTAAAATTGCAGAGGATGCCAACGCAAAACTAAATTCATAAGCTTGCTGTGTGAATAAAAAAGTAATTAAAAATACTTGAATACAACCATTAGTTAATAATAATGAATTGATTGGTGCTTTATTTTTATTCTCTTTAGCAAATATTTTAGGAAATGCGCCTTCTTTAGCTGCTTGATAAGGTAGTTCTGCCGCAAATAGTGTCCATGCTAACCATGCGCCTAATACAGAGATAATAACCCCAATGTTAATTAATGTTGCACCCCACGATCCGACAATAGACGCTAGTAAATACCCCATAGCTGGTGTTTTTAATTCAGATAATTCAGGACGTGTCATCACACCTAATGATAAAACAGTAACCAATACGTAAATCGCAATCATCGATAATAAACCTAAAATACTTGCTTTCCCAATATCAGATTTATTTTTAGCACGACCTGAAAATACAACGGCACCTTCTATACCAATGAATACCCATACTGTAACAGCCATGGTACTATTAACTTGTTCAAAAACACTTGACCATTTAAAGCTATCACCCGTACCAAAAATATCCATAGTAAAAATATCTAATTTAAATGCAATGAAAATGGCTACAATAAAAATAATCAATGGAATTAATTTGGCAATCGTAACAACTGTATTGATAAATGAAGCAGTACTAATACCACGTAAAATTAATAAATGTACACCCCATAAAACAATAGAAGCACCTATAATTGAATAAATATTATTACCGTCACCAAAAATATTAAAAAAATAAGATAATGAACTGAATAGTAATGCACCGTAAGCAACATTGCCTAACCAAGATGATAACCAGTAACCCCATGCAGCATTAAATCCCATGAAATTACCGAAACCTTCTTTAGCATAACTAAAAATACCTGCTGTTAAGTCTGGACGTTTATCTGTTAAATTTTGAAAACATAGTACTAAGGCACCCATGCCTATCGCCGTAATTACCCAAGCAATAATCATAGGTACAATACTCGCAACTGATCCCATATCTTTCATTAAATTAAAGATACCACCACCTACTAGTGACCCAATGACTAACATCGTTAAGGGTAACAGTCCTAATTTTTTCTCTTCCATAAATATCATCCTTTCTCCGTGATATTTACTCTGTGCGAGCGTTGATTAATCTCGAATTGTTAATCAACGCGCACTATAAATCATCATCTTAAACTTTTGGAATGAATAAATCACCTAATGTCACGGCCATTACTGCTTTAATAGTATGCATACGATTTTCAGCTTGTTCAAATTGTCTAGCATATTTACTGCGGAAAGCTTCGTCTGTAATTTCCATCTCTTTAATACCAAATTGCTCTGCAATGTTTTTACCGTATTCAGTTTCAGTATCATGGAAAGCTGGTAAACAATGAAGTATAATTAAATTATCATTATTTACTTTACGAATTAAATCCATATTAATTTGATACGGTTGTAATAATTTAACACGCTCTTCAAATTTATCTTCTTCACCCATAGATACCCAAACATCTGTATATAGTACATCAGCATGACGTACAGCTTCATCAACATCATCTGTAATTAAAATATTTGATCCACTTTCTTTTGCATATTTTTCTGCTAATTCAACAATCTCTTTTTCAGGAAATAATTCTTTAGGAGAGAAAATATGTACGTTCACACCTAAAATTGCACCTGTTACTAATAAACTATTAGCGACATTATTACGACCATCACCACAATAAACTAATGTTAAACCTTCTAATTTTCCAAAATTTTCTTTAACTGTTAAATAATCCGCTAGCATTTGTGTCGGATGCCATTGATCTGTTAAACCATTCCAAACCGGTACCCCTGAATATTTTGCTAAATCTTCAACGACAGTTTGATCAAAGCCTCGAAACTCTATTCCATCAAACATACTTCCCAATACTTTAGCAGTATCTTCCACAGACTCTTTTTTACCTAATTGAATATCATTTTTTCCTAAATATTCTGGATGAGCTCCCAAATCAATCGCCGCTGTTGTAAAAGCAGCACGTGTACGTGTTGATGTTTTTTCAAAAAGTAAAGCTATATTTTTCCCTTCTAAATAACGATGTGCAATATGACGTTTTTTCAAATCTTTTAAAAACGCTGAAAAATCGATTAAATATTCTAACTCTGCACGTGTAAAATCTTTCTCTGCTAAAAAACTTCTTCCTTTAAATACTGATTTCATTATGATTTTCTCTCCTTTATGTTTAAATATCTTCACGAACTAATGGCATCGACATACATCTTGGACCACCACGTCCTCTCACCAATTCGCTACCTTTAATTTTAATTAAACGAATACCGTGTTCTTCTAATTTATTATTAGTTATCGTATTACGCTCATATACAACAGCCACACCCGGTGCTATAGTTAATGTATTAGAACCGTCATTCCATTGTTCACGTCCAGCAGCCACAATATTACCAGCACCACAACGAATTAATGTAACTTTATCTAATCCAAGATTCTTAGCTAAAATATTTTGCAAACTATCACGTTCTTCATGAATCACTAACTCATTTTGTTCATAGGTCACCGAAAAAACACGCAAATCATCTTCTATTTCTGGATGAATAGTAAATTTATCATAATCTACCATGGTAAATACTGTATCTAAATGCATAAATTTACGATTATTAGCAAATTCAAAAGCTAATACTTTTTTAAATCCAATATTTTTTTCAAAAATGTTTTTCATCAATTTTTCAATCGATTTAGCATCTGTTCTTTGAGAAATACCTACTGCTAATACATCTTTGGATAAAACCAGTTCATCTCCACCTTCAATGCGTGTTTTTTCATCACGATGATAAACTAAAGGTACATCAGCATCTCTATAATCAGGATGATATTTAAAAATATATTTAGCATAAATTGTTTCACGGTTACGTGTTTCTGAATACATACGATTTAATGAAACACCATAACCAATTGTCGCAAAAGGATCACGTGTAAAATATAAATTTGGCATTGGATCAATCGCAAATGGATAATTAGATTCGACTAAATCTGTTAAATTTTTAGTTTTAAATTCTGGTAATTCAATTTTTTGAATACCTGCCATTGTTTTATCAATTAACTCTCGATTGTCTTCAATCGCCATTAACATTTCACGAATCACTTCTTTTGTTTGTTGACCACGAATATTTGCTTCATCTAGATATTCATTAATAAATTCATTTTTAATTTCATCTGATGTTAAAGCATCAGCAGCTAAATCTTCTAAATAAACAACTTCTACACCTTCTTGACGCAATGCTTCAGCAAAATAATCATGTTCTCTTTGTGCACCTTCTAAAAAGGGAATATCATCAAATAGTAACCGTTCTAAATAATCCGGCACTAAATTTTCTAACTCTTTACCCGGTCTATGCAACATCACTTTTTTTAATCTACCAATTTCTGAAAAAACATGAATAGGTCTGTTCTGTGACATGAAAATACCTCCTAATCTTATTATCATTTAATGACTATCGCGATACTCTATGTGTTAACATCTTTATTATATTCATTATTGAAAGCGCTATATCGGTAAAAATCACAATCACTATGCTAATTTCATCACATTCTTATCTTCTATTTTTATGTTTTATGCAAATAGTGTAATAATATTATATTTTATATGCATTTTAACACTTATATATGCTATAAAATTTATTTTTAAAAAATGGGCTAGAAAAAACTAGCCTATAAATAAAAA
>NZ_JBZXTS010000025.1:0-19481 GCF_058895785.1 Staphylococcus sp. B1(2026) | reverse complement strand
TAGGCTACATCGCAATTAATTCTCAAAATATTTCAGTTGTGAACGTTGCTATAATTTTATATAATAGAATAAGTGAACTTGTACGGAAGACAATAATAATAAAAAAATTATCGGAGGAACTAATGAATTTAGTAAAGAAAAAAAATAATAATGTTAAAATTATCCCATTAGGTGGGGTTGGCGAAATCGCTAAAAATATGTATGTTATCGAAATAGATGACGAAATGATTATGTTAGACGCAGGATTAATGTTTCCTGAAACAGAGATGTTAGGTATTGATGTGGTAATTCCTAATGTCCAATATGTCATTGATAATAAAGAACGTTTAAAAGGTATTTTTTTAACACATGGTCATGATGATGCAATTGGTGCATTGCCTTATATTATTAATCATTTTGATTGTCCCATTTATGGTTCTAAATTAACAATTGAGTTAGTTAAAAAACGTTTCGAAGAAAAAGAGATTAATAAATCCTTAAAATATTATTATGTTCATAATAATTCAATTATGCGTTTTAAAAATATGAACATTACATTTTTCAAAACGACACATTCAATTCCAGATTCATTAGGTATTTGCATTCATACTTCTTTTGGTGCAATTGTTTATACTGGTGAGTTTAAATTTGATCAATCATTAACAGGTGCTTATCAATCAGATATTGGTAAAATGGCATCTATAGGTAAGCAAGGTGTTTTTTGTCTATTAAGTGATTCAACTGAAGCCGAAAAATCAGGTTATAATATTCCAGAATTTGAAGTTGCTAATGTTATTAATGAAGTATTTTATAAAGCAAAAGGGCGTATTATTGCGTCATGTTATGCTTCAAACTTTATTTCAATTCAACAACTTATTGATGCGGCTTCACAAACGAATCGAAAAGTTGCATTTTTAGGTAAAAATTTAATGTCTGCAGTGAATGTTGCACGAGAATTAGGTTATTTTGAAATTCCTGAGGGTGTAATTATTGATAATATTGAAGATGTTGTTAATTATCCTGATAATGAGATTTGTATTATTGCGACAGGTAAACAAGGTGAGCCTATTGAAGCATTAAAACAAATGGCATTAAATAAACATAAATACATTAATGTGAAAAAAGGTGACACTGTTTTTGTTGCAACAACACCTTCACCTAACATGGAAGTTATCTTGTATAAAACATATAATTTATTAGTTAAAGCAGGTGCTAAATTAATTACAACTAATAAAAAATTACATGCTTCAAGTCATGCGCAGCAAGAAGAATTAAAGATGATGTTAAACTTAATGAAACCTAAATATTTTATTCCAATACAAGGTGAATACCGTCATCAAATTGCACATGCTAAATTAGCAGTGGATACAGGTGTTAATAGCGAAGATATTTTCATATTAGAAAAAGGTGATATTGTCGAAACAACTGATAAAGGTTTTGAAGTGACAGGTCATGTCATAGCAGATAATGTATTAATTGATGGTATCGGTGTTGGAGATGTCGGAAATATCGTGCTTCGTGATCGTCGAATTTTATCTGAAGATGGTATTTTCATTGTAGTTGTAACTTTAGATACTAAAAACCGTCGTATTGCTGCAGGTCCACAAATTCAATCTCGAGGTTTTGTTTATGTTCGAGAAAGTGAAGACTTATTAAAAGAAGCTGAGCAACACGTTCAAGAAATTATTGAGAGTGCTTTAATGCAAAGACGTATTGAATGGGCTGAAATGAAACAAGATATTCGCGATGATTTAGCAAGATTATTGTATGAAAACACGAAGCGACGCCCAATGATTATTCCAATTATTACAGAAATTTAACGATATGCTATAGATGGAGTGGCAGTATGATATTAATAATATATCTAGCTACCGCTCCTCATTTATTTATAATTTAGGTAGGTAAAATAATGGCTTCTACTAAAAAAAAGCGCAAAAAATCAACTCATCGTCGCACCAAAAAGCAAATGCCACAGTTTAATTTTAAATCTAGTGTTATTGCTATTGTATTTATTATTTTAATTTTATTTTCATGGTTGCGTTTTGGTATTATTGGCACAGCCATTGACACAACTATTCGCTATTTAATTGGAATTGCAGTCATTCCTGTTTATTTATTACTAATTATCACAGCTATTTTGTTTGGTATCAATTTTAATCGAACAATTAATAGTGCTCGCAGTTTAACAGGTGCTTTATTTATTTGTATAGCCATTCCAGTTTTATTACAATGCTACTATGGTGAGATAACTGAATATACTTGGTCTGAAATTTATTATTCATCAGTAAATGATAATGTAATTAATAATATAGGTGGTTTTATTGGGTTATATATTTATTTATTTGGTAAAAATTTAATTGCTGTCCCAGGGTTAATTATTGTGTCGTTATTACTATTGATTATTGGTGTTACATTTATTCTAAATAAAAAAGTGTCGCATCTTGCTGATTGGCTATTGTATAAAATTGTAGATATAGCCAAAAGTACCTTTATCAAAACGCAAACAACACATCAAAAATTAAAAGAAGCTAGTCAGCAAAAAAAAGAAGCAAAAGAAATTGAAATAAGTGTTGAAGAAGATATAACAACAGTAGCACACCCAAGTGTATTTGAAAAAATAAAAAATAAATTTTCAAATCTGTTTTTAGAAACAGTAGAGACAGCTGAACCAACAAAATCAGAGAATACATTAGATTATCTTTATCAAGAAGAACCAACCATTGATTTAGGGGAACCACACTATGAACCACCGCGTCGTAATAGACGTCCACCACGAACAAATGAAACGCCACCTAAACCAATACTACCTAAAAATACTCAGCAAAAATATTATGATGAAGCGCATTTTTCCGAAGAAGATTTAAAAGATATTAAAGTTGAAACAGCTGAACATTATAATGAAAATAGTCAACCTAAAAAAGTAAAAGTAGGTTTCTTTGATCAACTAAAAGCCAACGATAACTATCGTTTACCTAGTTATGATTTATTAGCTAATCCAGTGAAAATTCGTTCTAATATCGAAGATACAGTAAAGCAAAAAGGTAAGCTATTAGAAGCTACATTACGTAATTTTGGGGTTGATGCAAAAGTATCTCATATTCGTGTTGGTCCAGCTGTTACACAATATGAAATTCAACCAGCTATCGGTGTTAAAGTGAGTAAAGTCGTTAATTTAAACAATGATATTGCCCTAGCGCTTGCAGCAAAAGATATACGTATCGAAGCTCCAATTCCAGGTAAATCTGCTATTGGCATAGAAGTACCAAATGATAAAATAAAAATGGTTACATTAAAAGAAGTTTTAGAGTTTGGTAATAATCAACCAGAAAATAAATTATTAGTTGCATTTGGTAAAAATATTTCTGGTGAACCGGTTTTAGCAGAATTAAATAAAATGCCGCATTTATTAGTCGCAGGTTCAACGGGTAGTGGTAAATCAGTATGTATTAATGGTATTATCGTAAGTTTACTTATGAGAGCTAAACCCCATGAAGTGAAAATGTTAATGATTGACCCGAAAATGGTGGAGTTAAGTATGTATAATGGTATTCCACATTTATTAACGCCTGTTGTTACAAATCCACACAAAGCTGCGAATGCTTTACAAAAAATTGTATTAGAAATGGAACGTCGTTATAAATTATTTAGTGAATCGTCAACAAGAAATATTGAAGGTTATAACAAATATGTACAACGTTACAATAAAGAAAATAAATCAGAAGAACCATTAGCAAAAATGCCTTATATTGTAGTCATTGTAGATGAATTAGCAGATTTAATGGTCGTTGCATCCAAAGATGTAGAAGAAAATATTATGCGTTTAGCACAAATGGCTAGGGCCGCAGGTATTCATTTAATTATTGCAACACAAAGACCTTCTGTAGATGTTATTACAGGGATTATTAAAGCTAATATTCCATCAAGAGTTGCTTTTGCAGTAAGTTCTGCAACAGATTCTCGTACAATATTAGATATGAGTGGTGCTGAAAAATTATTGGGACGTGGTGATATGTTGTTTGCACCTTATGGTTCTAATAAACCTGTTCGAGTTCAAGGTGCATTTTTATCGGATGAAGAAGTTGAAAATATCGTAGATTTTGTTAAAAGAGAACAAGAAGTTGAATACGATCCTAATATGACACCGAGTGATGAACCAAGTAATTCGGTCGGCCAATCTTCATCAACGGACGCTTTATATGAAGATGTTTTATATTTTGTGAGACAACAACAAAAAGCTAGTGCATCTTTATTACAAAGACGTTTTAAAATAGGCTATAATAGAGCAGCTAGAATTATAGATGAATTAGAAGCTGATGGTGTGATTGGACCACAAGATGGTTCTAAACCAAGACAAGTATATTTAGACAAATATGAATAAAAAAGGTTTAAAATTATGAAATAATATCATAATGTTAAACCTTTTTATTTTGGCAATGTTTCAAAAGCTAATTTTTTTATAATTTTTTCATGCTGTGGATAGTTATTTAATAATTGTTGTTGTGTGAATAATTCAAAATCTTGATAATCAAAAGCTGGTGAAACCATGCAACTAACAATTGCAAATGCATTAACATCATTACTATCAATAGAAGAACCAAAAATGACATTTTTTGGTACTGTGTATTGTAAATAATCTGTATCACCTGAACCTAATGTTATTTGTTGATAGTTACCATGTTCATCAATCATATGCACAGTTAAAGGATGACCATAATGGAAATACCAAATTTCATCAGATTTTAATCGATGAAAATGTGATGGATTTTGTTGACTTAATAAAAATAAAATAGATGATGATAGTGCACGTTGACGACCATCAGATAAAGTTATTTGTGTATCATTTAAGTAGAGTTGTTTATAATAACCACCTTCTTGATGTGGGATTAAATTAAGACGCTGTATCCATTTATTCATTGTCATACTTTCTAAACTCCTTTTATTTTGAATTATATCATGTTCATCGTAATTTTCATATAATTTCTAATAAATCGTAACAATTACTATTTACAAATAATTGAAGATGGTATATAATCGTAAAGAATACGATTTGAAAGGGAAGATAATATGAAGTTAAACGGAAAGAAGAGTAAGTTAATTAGTTTAGGATGTATTACACTATTAAGTTTATCAGCTTGTCAAAGTGCTGTAGAACCTAATGCTTCAACATCAAAAGAAACTAAGAGCGAAGCAATGAGTTATTCGACAGATTATCAAAGTAGTATCGTTATTACAGAAATTTTAGAAGATGGTTATGTTGCTTCTCATGGCGACCATTCTCATGTAGAAAAAGGAAAGATTCCATATTTCGCTTTTATTTTAGATAAATTAGTTTATCAAAATAAAGAGTATCAATTGAATAAAAATGATATTCAATATGAATTAGAACAAGGTTACATTATTAAAATTAAGGATAAACTCTACTATTACCCAAAAACTAATGTAAAACAAACTTGTATTGTGAATGAAAAGCAAGCGAAAGATATTGCTAAAAATGGACATCATCATCACCATCATCATGGTAAAAAAGAAGATAATTATAGTTTTAAAGCAAAAGATATTGTTAGCGAAACAGATGATGCTTATGTCGTAAAACATGGTGATCATTTCCATTATATCTTGAAAAAAGATTTAACTGCTGCACAATTGGCCGAAGCTAAAAAACAACAAATTGCTTCTGAGGCAACAACAAACTCATCTGAAGGTATTACTACTAAAACAAATGATGGTTATATTTTTAAAGGTGAACAAGATATTATTGCAAGAACTGCAGATGGCTTAGTTGTTAAACATAATGACCATCAACATTTTATTTATTATTCTCAATTAAAAGGAACACAGTGGGAATATTTAGTACCAACATCTTCAAATGAACTAACTAATAGTTCATCAATCACATTCCCAGCACAAACAAATCCAAATCAAAAGTATGCTGGTATTCATTATGAAACATCAGATCATTTTATATTTGATGGCACACATATTGCAGAATATTTAGATTCAGGTTTGGTTGTTAATCATGGTGAGCATTCGCATTTTATTCCTTATTATCAATTACAAGGAACACGTTGGTCTTATTTAATACCTAAAGTTCAAAATGAAACAATCTCTAACGATAAACAAACATCTGCACAAAAAAATGTTATATCAAGCAAAACAAACACATCAGATTTAGCACAAAAAATTGCTTATGTTGCGAAAGAAATGCACATTGATCCAAGTACTATTAGAGTTGAAGGGGATACACTTATTGCACCACATAGTGATCATTTCCATACATATAAAATTACTGAACTTGATGTAACACAACCATTATTTAAAAAACATCATCATGGTCATCATAAGNGTGATCATTTCCATACATATAAAATTACTGAACTTGATGTAACACAACCATTATTTAAAAAACATCATCATGGTCATCATAAGGAAACACCATCTGTAGAACAATCGACACATCATGAAGAAACACCATCAGTCGAATCATCACAACATAATGATAATATCGCACAAAAAATTGCTTATGTTGCACAATCACTTAATATTGATCCAGCAACAATTCGCATTGAAGGTGATCGTTTAATTTATCCACACGGTGATCATTCTCATGAAATGTTATTATCTGAAATAGATATTACACAACCTATTAATGATCCACATGCTTCACAGAAAACAGGTATTAACACTTTAAAAGCATTAGGGTTTGATGATGATATTATTCATGATATTTTACATGCAGTAGCGGATACCGATTTCCCAGCACAAGAATCTAATCCTGAAAAGATGAAAGCATGGTTAAAAACTGTTAGAAGCTTAAATATTGGACAAAATAAAGATCCATTAACACGTAAAGGTTTAGAATTAATGCCAAATATTGAAATATTAGGTATTGGTTTTACACCAATTAAAGATATTACACCAGTTTATCAATTTAAACATTTAAAACAATTATACATGACAAAAACAGGTGTGACAGATTATTCATTTATTGAAAATATACCAACGTTAGAAGGAATTGATATTTCTCAAAATGGTATTAAAGATATTTCATTTTTAGCGAAATACCCTCAATTAAAAGTATTAGCAGCAGCAGGTAATGATATTACTGATATTAGTGTGTTATCACAGTTACCACAATTAGAATCTTTAAACTTAGATTTTAATCAAATTAAAGATATTTCAGCCTTAAATACATTAACAAATTTAAGAGCAGTAAGTTTAGAAAACAATCATTTAACTAATATTTCAGCTTTAAGTAATAAGCCACAATTAGAAAGATTATTTGTTTCTAATAATCCTGGTATCGAATTATTGAGCCTTAAAGCACCTGCATTAACAAATTTAGTTGTTCATAACAGCGAAGTTCAAGATTTATCATTTGTAAAAAATATGCCTAAATTAGAGGCTTTAGCTGCTGATAATAATAAAATTAATCAATTATTACCATTGGCTAATGCACTTAGCTTAAGAAATGTTTCATTAAATCATAATGAAGTAGATGGTGTAAATGTTGCTAATCATTATATCGAACATTTAGAATTAGCAAATAATAAATTAATCAATTTAGATGGCTTAAATAAATTAAGTGGTTTAACTTATTTAAATGTAGATAATAACGCGATTGCATCATTAAATATTACAGATACACAAACTAATTTACAGGAATTATTAATTAAAAATAATTTCTTGAATAATTTAGAAGGTATTAATCAATTTAGTGGTTTACAAAGTATTTCAGCACCACATAATTACATTAAAACATTAAGTTTAACAACACCAAATCAAATTTTAAAATATATTGATGTGAGTTATAATAATATTCCACAAGAAGAATTAGCAATTAATTCTGAAACTAATATACCTCAAGCAATTGAAACTAATTTTAAACAAGTACAAGGTGGCGCAATTAATAATAATGCGCCATTAGTAAGAGAAGAAGTGATTCAAAGTTTACAACAATTACAAGAAGAAATTACGCAGAAAGCTAACACTCAACAAATTCCACAAGATATTGCTGAAAAACTTAAAAAAGAAGCTTATCTTGCTGAATTAGATCTTACATATGCAATGGATACGCGTGATATTAAAACACAAATGGTACATAAAGAATTACTTAAAATTCAAGATGAATTAAATAAAACTGTACAACAGGTTGCAGATGGAACATTGACTGTAGTAACACCAGAAGTTGCCTCTACACCTCAAACAGATGATACACATGCAACTCATCATACATTATTTGATTTAGAACATATTGTATCAGAAGATGAAAATGGTTTTGTCATTGATCATGGCGATCATACACATTATATTTTAAAATCAGATTTAACTGCTGAACAAATTCAGCAAGCACAAAATAAATTAAACGCATCAACAACAACACCTGAGATAACAACTGAAGAATTAAATAATAAAATCAATTATTTAGCATTATTCTACGGTATTGATGCAAGTAGTATTACTGTTGACAATAATCAAGCAATTTTCACTTATAATGGCGTCACTAAACAAGAAAATTTATCAGAAGTGACTGTACCAGTTATGTCAGAAGATTTAGCAGGGGATTTTGAAAGAGAATTAACTGCATTCGCTAATAATATTCAGCAGGATGTACAATCCATTGCAATTCAAGATGGTCAATTTGTGATTAATCACGGCGATCATTCACATCGTTATAAAATTAGTAGTCCTGGATGGCGTTACTATCAAAGAATAGATACACCTACAATTCCTAAAGTGTCGGGTGAAGTAGATGATGCAATTGTCTTAGAACGTGTGTATCAATTAGAAAATTTAATTAAAGAAAGATTTGCTAATGATCCGACAAAACAAAGACAATTATTAAATTGGTTAACTGATTTTAAAGAAAATTCTTTACCTTGGCGTGTAACATCAACAGAAGGGTATCTTCAAGCATTACAAGATTTTGAAAATACACATATTAATGTAGCAAATTAAAATATAACTAGCACCGATAAGGTGCTAGTTATATTTTTTTATTATTTCTTAAAGCTATTGCAATATCTGGTCTATCTGTAACAATCATATTTGCACCTTGACAAACTAATTCTTGCATTTCATCTGCAGTATTAATTGTCCAATAACCTACAATCAGTTGTTTTTGACGTAATAAATTAATAAATTTTGGATGTGTTAAATTAATACCGTATTGTTGTGTAGGAATTTGATAAGTTAGACAATGTGGTTGGTAATATTTCCCTAAATGCAATACTGATAAAATATAACCTTTAGCAACTTCTAATACACCGGCACCTACCGCAAATTGACCTTTAGAAAGTTGATAAAAATTCTCAATTTGTTGTTGATAGAAACTTGTAATTAAGACACGATGTTGCACATTTAATTTCATTAATAATTGATAAAGTAAAGTGGGGAAGATTTGTCCTTTTTCACTTTTTGGATGAGGTTTAATATCCATATTAATAGTTACATTAGGATATTTTAATAATAATTGTTCTAATGTAAGAATAGTCAAACCTTTATTACGATAAGGAAATTGACCTTGATCATCCATAAAATGATAACCGAAATCCATTTGTTGTAATTGTGACAAAGTGTAATCGAATACAAAACCTTTGTATGGCGTAACATGATCAATTATATCATCATGCATTACAACAATGTGATTATCCTTAGTTAAATGAATATCAATTTCAAAACCATCTACATTCAGTGCATATGCAATATCAAAAGCAGCTGTTGTAGATTCTGGTGCTAAATCAGCACCGCCACGATGTGCTAAAATATAAGTTTGTTGACCTTGGTAAACAGTTGGTCCAGTGTAAGATTTTTGTCGACTCAACCAATAACCTAAACCTAAAAGTCCAGATCCAATTAGACAACATGTTTTAAATAATGACATAAAATAACTCCTTAAATAGTATAGAGATATTATAACATATTATAGTAGTCATAGAGGATGATTTATGTTATAATTCAATTATTCGCATAATACAGGTTTTACGAATAATTGACAAGGAGAAATAATATATGGATAAGCAACGCTTATATCACCAACAAAAATTAGAAAAATTATTAGTCGGTTTACCTAGCTATATTATTGATTATTTTGATAGCTATATGGAAATTTTATCACCATTAACTTTATGTCGTTATGCTGAAGTCTATCATTCATTTTTATCTTGGTTAATTCAAGAACATTTAACTACAGTTAATATCATTGAACAAATTGATACAGTAACATTAGAACATTTATCTAAAAAAGATGTTGAAAACTATTTTAAATATTTATCACGCCAGTATATTGGTAATACTGTTCAACAACGTCGTCGTAGTGATACAACGATTAATAATTATAAATCAGCATTACGGGCATTGTTTAAATTTCTTACAGTGGATAGTGAAACCGACGATGGTTCACCCTACTTTGATCGTAATGTAATGTCTAAAATTACCGTTAGACGTATTAAAGAAACATTTTCTAAACGTTCACGTCGTATGAGCGAAAAAATCTTTACTGATAATGACGATATTGATTTTTTAAATTATATCAAAAACGATTACGAGCAAACATTATCAGGCAAACAATTAAGTTATTTTTTACGTGATAAAGCTAGAGATATTGCTATATTAACTTTATTTCTACGCTCAGGTATTCGTGTGAATGAATTATCAAATCTTACTTTAGATAATATTGATTATGTGAATGAAGAAATTTCAGTGATTCGTAAAGGTAATCGACCTGACGTAGTTATTATTAGTCATCAAGCGATTGAAATGTTAGAAAATTATATTGCTGTACGTGAACAACAATATAAAGTATCAGCAACTAACCCATATGTTTTTGTTTCTAAATCAACCGCTCAAAAAAATCAACCATTATCTATTCGTGCCATTCAAAATATAGTAAAGAAATATACATCGGCCTATAATATACCTATGTCACCACATAAATTACGCCATAGTTACGGTACTAAGTTAGCTGAAAGAACAAATGGTAATGTACCATTAATTATGGCACAATTAGGTCATGCCACATCAGAAACTTCATTACTTTATATTAATGAAGGGAAAAAGAAAATTAAAGAAGCAACGCAATCAATAGATGATAAAGAAGCTTCAGAATAATAATAGAAATCACACATAGACTATCATGATAGATATGTTATGTGTGATTTATTATTGTTTAGGATTTAAAATTCTTAACATTGTCATGATAATAAAACCACTAATAAAGCCTACAAAATGTGCAACATGACTAACATTACCTAAAGCATAGCCAAAAATTGTAATACCAAGCATGGTTGCTAGCATGTCTCGAGATAATTTCGTATGTTTAAAATGTTTATCCACTAAACTAATGTATAATGTGGCACCAATAAAACCACAAATTGCCCCAGAAGCGCCAATAAATAAATATTCAGGTGATTGATAAGCTGAAATAATATTAGCAATTATACCTGATGTAAAAAATAAAATTAACCATTGTATTTTACTTATTAGTTGTTCTATAAAACGTCCCATAGACATTAAAGCAAAGGCATTAAATAACAAATGTAAAATATCATCGTGAATAAATATTGATGTGATTATACGATAATATTCATCATGATTCGCTATAGCTATATAATTTGTAGCACCAAGCAAAATAATCCAATCAACATGAGCAGTCAGTGTGATAAGACATTGCACAATGAAAACTAACACAATAGCGATTGTTACAAAATAAGTTGCTGGATATCTCATAATATTGATTTTATCGTATATTTCTGGTTGTGTAATTTTTTTAATATAATTCGTCTTGTTGTTAATTTGTAATTTTTTATGAGTAATATTGAATAATTCCGCAATCATTAAAAGAGAACCTTGTATGATGTGAATCTTATATTGGTTGTCTTCTAGTATATCATTTGTTGGTATATTATTATTAATAAAATAATAATAGCCTTCACTATAAGTACTTTGTTGATTTAAATTTAAATGTGTATGTAGTAACTCATCATTTATAATTTGATGCTCTGAATTATCGAAATAGTAATAATGTGTTTTATCAGTTAATATTACTCTATCATTACGTGTATCTATAGCATTCAATTCATATTTTCCAGAGACTAATAATTCATAAATAAATTTCCAAAATTGTTGCGAATTCATTATTTCTCCTTTATTTTATGCAATGATATTAATAATATCTTCATCTTCAGCATCAGTTGTATTATTAATAAATACATGTGTTTGTAGTAATAATGAACGGTGTCGAGTTGTCACAGGTAAAGGTTCGTCTATTATCATACTAAAAGGTACATTTTTACTTTCATTACCTTTTAATGTGTATATATTAGGAATAACTAATTCATGTAACACGGTATCAACATAATCAAAATCACTGTCGTGTCTTTCAATTTTTTCGCGTTTAAATAATGTTAAATAAATTTTTTCGATATGTTCAGTCGTACTGCCACCTTGTAAACGAATAACACCTTCAATAATTTCTGTATTATGATATTGTGGTTTTGATAGTATAGTATCTACTTTTACAGCACCTATACCAATTGTTGTTAGTAAATGTTTCCATAGAGACATATTATCACTCCCTTACTTATCTTTTCTTAATATACCGCCTTGACCTAAATTTTCTGGTTTTAAATCTTCAATGGTAATCCAAACGGCTTCTTTTGGTACATTAATTGTTGTGGCTACTGTTTCAGTTATGTTTTTTATCAATTCTCTTTTTTGTTCTACGGTACGTCCTTCAACGATTTTAATATTAATAATAGGCATAATATCCTCCTTTAATCTGTTATCATTTTATCATAAATTATTTAATTTGTCGTTTACTTTTTAAGATGAACTTGTGAATAAGGTTGTGTTAAAATTTCTGATATTAAATGATTAATATCTTGTACGGTCGTATTTTCTATCGCACGTTCCCATGCAGTTGTTAAAATAATATCACCGCAATACATATATTCTCGACCATAATCCATCATTTTTCCTTTACTACTTTCTTGTGAAATATAATGATGTGTCAGTAATTGTACTTTGGCATCACGTAATTCATCATCGGTAATACCGTGACTAATTAAATCTTGATTAATCGTTAAAATATGTTGAATGACTTGCGGCATATTTTGTTCATCACATGCGGCATAAACTGATAAAATGCCTTCTTGTCGACTATAATCATGACTTGAATTAATAGTGTAAACTAAACCATGTTCTTCTCTAATCACTTGAAATAGTCTAGAAGAAACCGCATCACCATAAATAATATTAAATAATTCCATAGCATAATAACGTGAATCATTGACTGCTAAGCCATTCCAAGATAATAATAAGTGACTTTGCTCAATTTCTTTTTTATGAATGACATGTTGACCAGGTGCAAATACACTAGTTTCTTGATGAGACAATTGATTGTCCGACATTTGATGTCCAAAAATATTTTCTAAATGTGTTAAAATTTCATCATTATAATCTCCACATAGTGCAATTGTCATATTTTTAGCGTGATAAAATTGTGACATAAATGTAACTAAATCCTGACGTGTGAAACTATTAATAGTTTCGACTGTACCTAAAATATTGTAACCTAAAGATTGTTCAGGATAAATTAAAGCTTGTGATTGATCTAATAATAATTCCTCTACACTATCTTCAGTCATTTTAAGTTCTTCTAAAATAACCTTTTTTTCTTTATTAATATCTGCTTCTGTCAATTGACTATTTAACATCATATCACCTAATAATCTAATAGCTTGTTTGGCATAACGTTTTAAAGTTGTTAAATAGTACACTGTATATTCTCTTGTTGTATAAGCATTGATATCACCACCGATACGATCAAAAGCTTGTGCTAATTCTTTGGCACTATAATTATATGTGCCTTTAAATAACATATGTTCGATAAAATGCGTAATACCCATTTTTTCAAGGGGTTCATCTCTACTTCCTACCTTAATAAAAATACCTATACTAAAAATTTCACTTTGATTAGTAATTGCGACAGTTTGACAACCATTTGAATATTCATATATTTCTATGCTCATAATACCTCCATAAATTGAATTCATGTAAAACATTATAACATAAATATAAAGTAGGAAGCGATAGCTGACGATCACTTCCTACTTTATAATAATGGTGCAAAAACTTTTAAAACAGCACCAGCAATTTTTTGATATATAGGTATAGTTTTTAAATAATCTAAAGTAATTAATTCACATGCTGTAAATGTATCGCAGAAATCTTTCTCTATATCTTTAATTACTTGATGTTTATATAAGTAAATAGCACATTCAAAATTTAAATAAAGACTTCGAAAATCCATATTAATCGTACCAACAACTGCAGAAGTCGTATCTTTTAAAACGACTTTCGAATGTATGAAACCTGGCGTAAAATGATAAATTTTAACACCGGCTTGAATAAGTGATTCATAATATGTTAAAGCCACATAATGTACCATTTTTTTATCAAAAATATTAGGCATAATAATACGTACATCCACACCACGTTTAGCCGCATAAATAAATGCTTCAAATAATTGATCATCTAAAATTAAATAAGGTGTCATGACATAAATACGTTCATGTGCTGAGTTAATCATATTCATATAAACACGTTTAGCTACAATTTCATCATTCAAAGGTGTTTCATTATAAGGTAATACATATCCTTGATGAGATATTTTCAAATTTTTAGTGTCACTTAATTGAATATATTTATCGTATTCATTCTCTTCTTTTTGGCTTCCCATCACATGCCACATTTGTAAAAACATAACTGTGAAATTTTTAACAGCATCTCCTGTTATCATCATGGCAGCATCTTTCCAAAAACCAAATCTTTGTTTTTTATTAATGTATTCATCTGCTAAATTGACACCACCGGTAAAAGCTTTAACACCATCTATGATAGCAATTTTTCGATGATCACGATTATTTTGATGCGATGATATTGCAGGAATAATTTGAGAAAACACCCTACATTGAATACCGTAACTTTCTAATTCTTTATAATAATTATAAGGTAGTAAATAAAATGAACATGTTCCGTCATATAAGAATCGTACTTCAACGCCCTCTTTCACTTTTTCTTTTAATATATCTAAAATAGTTGACCACATATAACCATATTCAACAATATAATATTCCATAAAAATAAATTTCTCAGCACTTTTTAATGCTTCAATTAAGTTGTCGAATTTTTCTTGCCCACTAGAAAAATAATGTGCATCTGTATAACTATGAATAGGCATGCCACCATAATTACTCATATAAGATAAAAATTTATATTTATCTGCATTATTTTCTTTAATATCCATAAGTAGCTTAGGCTGTGCTTGACTATATTTTCTTGATAAAGCCAATTGTTTTCTGTAATTTTTAATATATTTACGTGTTTCTAATTTTGTTTGCATAAAAACATAAAATAAAGCACCAAATATTGGTAAAATAGCTACAAAAATAATCCATAATAATTTGAAACTACTATTTATTCTTTTATTTAAAATAAATGTAATGATAATAAGTGCTAATACTGTAGAAATTGTGTAAGCATAAGGTAGCTTATCTCTCATGGATAAATATATGTACAATAGAAATGATGCTTGTAGAACAAGTAAGGTAATAACTATAAATGTTCTGCTAAATACAACTTTCCATAACTTATGAAAATTAATCATCACTACGCCTCCTTCTCTATAGTATAACAACTATTATCATTAATTTAAATAGTATAAATTATATTATTGATATTTATTATTCTGAATTAATTGATTTTTCTAACAATTTTGTGTATTATTATAATATTATTAATGTTAGAAAGGAATTTATTATGAATCCATCCTATTTTTATCTAGATATGATAACGTACGAATTGACAGTCCCCTATTCTCAACAACATCGACGCATTCGTGTTTTACTACCAAAACATTATCATACTAATGATTCAACACATTATCCTGTAGTTTATATGCATGATGGACAAAATGTTTTTCATAGTAGCGAAGCTTTTAGTGGTCATTCATGGAAAGTTATTCACACTTTGAAAAAAAATCCTGATTTGCCAGAAATGATTATTGTTGGTATAGACAATGACAATGATAATCGTATGAATGAATATGCCCCATGGAAATTAACAACAATTTTACCCAAAAACCTACCACTAGGTGGTAAAGGTATTGAATATAGTGATTTTGTTATGAATGTTGTTAAACCTTTTATTGATAATACATATCGTACTAAATCAGATAAATCATTTACTGCAATGATTGGTAGCTCTTTAGGTGCAAATATTAGTCAATTTATGGGCATCAGATATCAAGATAAAATTGGATGTTTAGGCATATTTTCTTCAGCTAATTGGTTAAATCATGATCAATTTGCAAGATTTATTTCGCGTCACAATTTATCTCAGGATCAAAGAATTTTTATTCAAGTTGGCACACAAGAAGGTGATGATACAGATCGTTCATTAACTTATGCAAATGTTAAACAAGCGTACATAGATGAATCACTTGACTATTATCAACAATTATTACGTGCAGGTGTTTCATTAGATAATATTAAGCTGATTATTGCAGCTGATGCACAACATAATGAAGAAGCTTGGGCGCAATATTTACCTGATTGTTTAAGATTTTTAAGTGAAAACTGGTAATTTGAGGAGGACAATATTATGCACGTAGAATTTTTAAGTCATTGGAGTGGCGAATTACAGAGAGAAATGAAATTAAATCGTTATGGTAATCGGGGGTTACCTATTGTTGTTTTTGCTTCGTCAGGTGGAAGTTATAATGAATATGCTGATTTCGGAATGATTGATGCTTGTCGATGGTTTATTGAACAAGGTAAAGTACAATTTTTCACATTAAGCAGTATTGATATGGAAAGTTGGTTAAGTCCATGGAAATCAGGACATGATCGTGCAGAAATGCACCGTGCCTATGAACGCTATGTTATTCATGAAGCTATTCCTTATATTAAACATCTAACAAATTGGTTTGATCCAATGATGACAACCGGTTGTAGTATGGGCGCTTATCATGCTTTAAATTTCTATTTACAACATCCAGATGTTTTTCAAAAAGTTGTGGCTTTAAGTGGTGTCTATGATGCTAGATTCTTCTGTGGTGAATATGGACAGGATGAAGCTATTTATCAAAATTCTCCTAGTGATTATATTTGGCATCAAAATGATAGCTGGTTTATCGATAAGTATCGTCAATCAGATATTATTGTGTGCACAGGTTTAGGCTCATGGGAACATGATGGTTTACCATCATTTTATAAATTAAAAGAAGCTTTTGAAACTAAAAATATTTCAGCTTGGTTTGATGTTTGGGGTCAAGATGTTGCCCATGATTGGGAATGGTGGCGTCGTCAAATGCCTTATTATCTTGACAAATTAAATTTATAGGAGGACTTTTGATATGAATTATATTGTTATTTCACCTTTTTATCCTGAAAATTTTCAATCTTTTACACTGGCTTTAAAAGCACAAGGTGTCAATCTTTTTGGTATAGGTCAAGAACCTTATGATCAATTGAGTGATGATTTAAAATCAGCATTAACTGAATATTTTAGAGTTAATGATTTAGAAGATATTGATGAAGTAAAACGTGCCGTTGCCTTTTTATTTTATAAACATGGTCCTATTGATTATTTAGAATCATTAAATGAATATTGGTTAGAGAATGATGCTTTGTTAAGAGAACAATTTAATATTCCTGGAATTAAACCAAAAGACCTAAAGAAAACAAAATTGAAATCAGAAATGAAGAAACAATTTATTAAAGCAGGTGTTCCAGTAGTTAAAGGAAAAGTTGTAAAAAAAGTATCAGATGTATCTAAAGTAGTCAAAGAATTAAAATTACCATTATTTGCTAAGCCTGATAATGGTGTTGGTGCAGCAGATGCTTTTAAATTATTAACAAAACAAGATGTTGAAGATTTCAAAGCTAATTGGGATGGTAAAACACCTTATATATTAGAAAAATTTGTAGATAGTAAAAAAATATGCAGTTATGATGGATTGATAGATGCCGAAGGTCGCATTATTTTTGAGGCGAGTTTTATTTATAACGATACACCTTTCAATTTATTAGCTAATAAAGATGTTTTTGCTTTATGCGTACAAAAAGAAATTGAACCTAAATTACGTCAATATGGTCAAAATATTGTAAAACAATTTAAATATCGTTCAAGATTTTTCCATATAGAATTTTTTATGACTGATAATGATTACATTGTTATCGAGTATAATAACCGTCCTCCAGGTGGTTTTGGTTTAGATGTATATAATTATGTACATTCAATTGATACTTATAAATATTATGCACAAGTGATTACACAACAAGCTATCGAAAGCTGTCAGACACAAAATCATGGTTTATCTATCGCTCGTCGAGATAATGAATCTTATGCTCATTCAAATGAAGATATTTACAATAAATATGGTAATTATGTTAAAGCTAAACTTCGTATGCCTGAAGCATTTTCAGCATTACAAGGTGATGATGTTTATATTTTAACTGCAGATAGTCAAAAACAAGTACAAGAAATGTTACACTTTATTTCAAAGACAAAAAACTAGGCCTAAGGCCTAGTTTTTATCTTTGTGGTACATATGCTAATTCAGCTTCGTGTTGCTCTAAGAAAGTCTTAATTTCTGAATTAGGAATTTGTCGTAAATAAACATTCATACGAATTGTTTCATCTTCTTCACGACATGTTGATAAAACAAGATATTTATCTTTTTCGTTTGGTTTAACTTCATCGTTGATCACTTGTGCTTCTTTACGTAATGATTGAATTTGAGTAAAGAAATCATGATCATCTGTAAAGTCTGTTCGATAAAAGGCTGTTGTTTCAGGAACAATAATTGCAAATGCAAATTCATAATAGAATTTTCTAGCTGGTGTTTCAACTACAACATATTTGTGTTGTAACATGAAGTCTTCTTTATCATAAAAATTAACATCATTAAACATTCTATGATCACTTACTTTACTACCACGTGCGTGCCCAAATAACCATGTTAATTTGTCTGAAAAATTCTTATGGTTATCAGCATCTAAAAATACTGTACCTAAAAATGGTTCGTTATTACCTTCGAAAGTTTTATCTAAATAAGTTGCATTATCAGATGTTTGAACAATTGGTTCATCTAATTGCGTATTAGGAATATAGATATAACCTACTGTTTCTTTGTTTGTTTCTAATAATGGTTCAAATCTTTCTTTTAGATATTGTTTTTCTTCTTCAGAAATTTGATAATTATTATCTTCAGCATTTTGTGCTTGTTGAGAAGCCGAATCAGTATTTGGTTTTACTTCAGCGCCAGTTTGACCACAAGCAACTAATCCAATTGATAATAAAACAGCATTAAAATACAATAAACCTTTTTTCAGTGCTTTCATTATATCAACCTCATAATTCATATTTTACTATAATATACCATGAAAAATGGTATATTGACAATATAAAACATTATGGAATTAATTGCGATGTAGCCTATT
>NZ_JBZXTS010000024.1:0-23293 GCF_058895785.1 Staphylococcus sp. B1(2026) | reverse complement strand
ACATTATCACATGTGAATGAGAAAAGAATTACCTTTCAAGAAAAAAACCTTGACAGTAAGTCTAGGTATTGATATTATAGTAAATGACTTTTGTCCAGAAAATGAGTGGAAATAACCATCTTATCTTGTATGAAAGTACCTCAAGCACACAATATCAAGAAATATCCTCAAACTTTTCTTGATATGTAAAGAAAATTACTTTACAAAGAAAACTGATTTAAATAATAAATGATATTACAAGGAGTGAATAAAACATGGCAGTAAAAATTCGTTTAAAACGTATGGGTGCAAAAAAATCACCTTTCTATCGTATTGTAGTAGCAGATTCTCGCGCACCACGTGATGGTCGTTCAATCGAAACAATTGGTACTTATAATGCTGTTGCACAACCAGCACAAGTAACAATTAACGAAGAGTTAGCTTTAAAATGGTTAGCTAATGGTGCACAACCATCTGATACAGTACGTAGTTTATTATCAAAAGCTGGAATCATGAAAAAATTCCACGAAAGCAAATAATAATTATTGCAAGAGTTCGTAAGAGAATTCTTGCTTTTTATATGTATTTATGAAGATGAACTAATGTATTATACTTGATAATTAGAATAAATTATGATATTATGTAGTGAATTAAGTAAATACTTATGAGAGGGTGTGCGAAAAGAACTTCGCCACTCTTTTATATTGAAAGGATGTGTGTTATGAGTAAAATAGTAGAAAAAGTTAATGAGTTAATTCAACCAATTTTTACAGATTCTCAATATCATTTAGTTGATATTATGTTCGTTAAAGAAGGTGCTGATTATTTTTTACGAATTTTTGTTGATAAAGAGCAAGGCATTGATTTAGATGATTGTGCTTTAGTTAGTGAGAAAATTAGTGAAATTTTAGATGGTAATGATCCTATTGAAGAACCTTATTTTTTAGAAGTTTCTTCTCCGGGTGCTGAGCGTCCTTTGAAAAATGAAGAAGATTATCACAATGCAATAGGTAAATATATTCAAGTGAATTTATATGAAAAAATAGATGGTGATAAAATCTGGCAAGGTGATTTATTAGAAATCACTGAAGAAACTTTAAGTTTATCAGTTTTAATTAAAACAAGAAGAAAAACTATAACAATACCAAGAAATAAAATTGCTAAAGTACGTTTAGCTATTAAATTTTAATAGATGTGGAGGAAAAAATGACAAACGAATTATTAAAAGCTATTGAATTTATTGAACAGGAGAAAGGAATTTCTCGTGAAGTATTGAAAGAAGCTATTGAAGCTGCATTAACTTCGGCTTATCGTAAAAATTTTAATACAATTAAAAATGTTCGTGTTGATTTCAACGATACAACAGGTGAATATAAAGTTTATTCACGTAAAGAAGTAGTTGAAGAGGTGTTTGATGATCGTACAGAAGTCGAACTTTCGGTTGCTTTGGAAAGCAATCCAGCTTATGAAATAGGTGATATTTACGAAGAAGAAGTTACACCTAAAGATTTTGGTCGAGTGGGTGCACAAGCTGCTAAACAAGCAGTGATGCAGCGTATTCGTGAAGCAGAAAGAGAAATTTTATATAAAGAGTTTTCAGAACATGAAGGCGATATTATGAATGGTGTAATTGATCGTATTGATCACCGTTTTGTTTATGTAAAATTAGGAAAAACTGAAGCGATTTTAGGCGAACCTGAGCGTATGCCTAATGAACAATATATACCACAAACAAATATTAAAGTTTATGTCACTAAAGTAGAAAACTCTAAAAAGGGTTCTCAACCACATGTTTTAGTGTCAAGAACACATGCTGGCTTATTAAAACGATTATTCGAATCAGAGGTACCAGAAATTTATGATGGTATTGTAGAGATTAAATCAGTGGCACGTGAAGCAGGTGATCGTTCTAAAATTTCAGTTCATTCAGAGAATAAGAGTATTGATGCAGTAGGTGCATGTGTTGGTGGTAAAGGTGCACGTGTACAAACTATTGTTGATGAATTACATGGTGAAAAAATAGATGTTGTTGAGTGGTCAGAAGATCCAAAAATATTTATTGCAAATGCCTTAAGTCCATCTCAAGTATTATTAGTACAACTTAATGAAGAAAAACAATCAGCACTTGTTGTTGTGCCAGATTTCCAATTATCATTAGCTATTGGTAAAAGAGGACAAAATGCAAGATTAGCTGCCAAATTAACAAATTGGAAAATTGATATAAAATCAGAAAGTGATGCCATTGCAGAAGGTTTGTATGCAGAAGTAAAAGATCAAAATGAAATAGACAATGATGTAATAGAAGAATTATAACATTTAGAGGTGACAATAATGAAACAAAGAAAAGTACCATTGCGTAAATGTATTTTAAGCAATGAAATGAAACCAAAAAAAGATATGATTCGTATAGTAAAAAATAAAGAAAATCAAATTTTTGTTGACCCTACTGGTAAACAAGCTGGTCGTGGTGCTTATGTTTCAGATGATCTAACAGTAATTGAAGATGCCCGTAATAAGCAAAAGTTAGAAAAATTTTTTGGAAGTGATAGCGAGACGCTAGAACCAATTTATAATGAGATTATTCGTCTTATCTATCGCAAACAAATTCCTAAAAAATAATGTTAAACAATAAAATATATAATTTACTTGGTTTAGCTATGAGAGCAAGACAATTAGTAACGGGCGAAGAATTAGTACTTGCAGATATTAAAAAAGGTAAATGTAAATTGGTAATTATTGCTGAAGATGCTTCAGCAAGCACAACAAAAAAAATAGAAGATAAATGTAAAAGTTATCATATAGAGCTAGTTAAACTAGGTACACGATATGAATTAGGCTATGCCATTGGAAAAGCAACAAGAGTTATTATTGGTGTTAATAATTCGGGCTTTGCTAAAAGTATTCGCCAACTATGTGACTAATAAGCGGAGGTAAAATACATGAGTAAAATTAGAATTTATGAATATGCAAAATTGCATAATAAACAATCAAAAGAAATTATAGAAATATTAAAAAATGAAGGATTAGAAGTATCTAGTCATATGCAAATGTTAACAGATGATAATGTTGTGCTATTAGATAAAAAAATAAAAAAAGGTAGTGAAAAAGTGTCTGTTAATAATAAAAAAGAGCAAAATAAGAAAAAGAAAAAACAAAAGAATATTAAAAAAGATAAAAAATCTTTTAGTAAAAAAGAACAACCTGCTATGATTGAAGCAACAACTGATGAAACAGTTGCTGATGATACAATTGTTGTATCAGAAGGTATTACTGTAGGTGAGTTAGCAGATAAGTTAGGTGTACCCGCCGCACAATTAATTAAAAAATTATTTTTAGATTTAAAAGTTATGGCAACTGTAACACAGTCATTAGAACGTGACACGGTAGAATTAATTGCTGCAGATTATGGTAAAGAGATTATAGACGAAGTCGTTGTTAATGCTGAAGACTTAGATGTATATTTTGATGTTGAAGAAGATGAAACGAATTTATCAACACGTCCACCAGTAGTAACAATTATGGGACACGTTGACCATGGTAAAACAACATTATTAGATTTTATTAGAAATACAAAAGTAACTTCATCAGAAGCAGGTGGTATTACACAACATATTGGTGCTTATCAAGTAGAGGTTGACAGCAAGAAAATTACTTTTTTAGATACGCCTGGACATGCAGCGTTTACTACGATGCGTGCACGTGGTGCGAAAGTAACTGATATTACAATTTTAGTTGTTGCCGCAGATGATGGTGTAATGCCACAAACAATTGAAGCGATTAATCATGCTAAAGCAGCAGAAGTACCAATTATTGTTGCAGTAAATAAAATGGATAAAGCAACAGCTAATCCTGAACGTGTAACAGCTGAACTTGCTGAACATGGTTTAACAAGTGAAGATTGGGGAGGAGATACAATCTTTGTACCAATTTCAGCTTTAACAGGTGATGGTGTAGATACTTTACTTGAAATGGTCTTGTTAGTGACTGAAATGCAAGAATTAAAAGCTAATCCTCAACGTTTAGCATTAGGAACTGTAATTGAAGCACAATTAGATAAAGGTAAAGGTTCAGTAGCAACATTATTAGTTCAAAATGGAACATTAAATGTAGGAGATCCGATTGTTGTTGGTAATACATTTGGTCGTGTACGTGCGATGGTTAATGATTTAGGGCGTCGTGTACAACATGCTGCACCGTCAACACCTGTAGAAATTACAGGATTAAATGGTGTACCTTATGCAGGAGATCGTTTTGTTGTATTTGCTGATGAAAAAACAGCACGTTCTATTGGTGAAATTCGTGAACAAAAAGCTATTGTTGAACAACGTCAAGAGACAGCTAAAGTATCATTAGATAATTTGTTTGAGCAAATGAAACAAGGCGAAATGAAAGATTTAAATGTAATTATAAAAGCTGATGTTCAAGGTTCTGTAGAAGCTTTAGCAATGAGTTTAGCTAAAATTGATGTTGAAGGTGTCAATGTACGCATTATTCACACAGGTGTGGGTGCAATTAATGAATCAGATGTTACTTTAGCATCGGCTTCTAATGGTATTATTATCGGATTCAATGTACGTCCAGAAGCAACTGCTAGAAGTATGGCAGAATCAGAAGGTGTAGATATTCGTTTACATAGAATTATCTATAAAGTAATTGAAGAAATTGAAGCAGCTATGACTGGTTTATTAGATCCAGAATACGAAGAAAAAGTAATTGGATTAGCAGAAGTACGTCAAACTTATAAAGTAACAAAAATAGGAACAATTGCAGGATGTTATGTGACCGAAGGTAAAATGACACGTGATGCACAAGTTCGTGTTATTCGTGACAATATTGTTATTTATGAAGGTGAATTTGATACATTAAAACGTTTTAAAGATGATGTTAAAGAAGTTAATACTGGTTATGAATGTGGTATTACTGTGAAAAATTATCATGATATTAAAGAAGGCGATGTATTTGAAGCATTCATAATGGAAGAAATCAAACGTTAGAAATAACGGAGGTAATAAATTATGGCAAAAATACGTGTTGAACGTGTTTCTGAACAAATGAAACAAGAAATCAGTACAATTATTAATCAAAAAATGAAAAATCCACAATTAGGTTTTGTTACTGTAACAGATGTTGAAGTAACAGGTGATTTACAACAAGCTACAGTATTTGTTACTGTATATGGTAGTCAAACTGAACGGGATCAAACATTACAGATTTTAGAACAAGCAAAAGGATTTATTAGACGTGAAGTTGGTCAAGTGATTCGTTTGCGTAAAGTACCAGAATTAGCATTTGCATACGATGAATCCATTGAGTATGGAGATAAAATTGATAGATTATTAGCCAAAATTAATCAATCAAATAAATAGTTGTATATTTTAGAAAGATTTAAGAAATATTTGTTATATTAATAACTATCTTATAATGATGCAATAAAATATATAATAGTTGCTTAGACAATCATTATAGTTAAAAGCAAGAGAATCTCTCTTGCTTTTTATATTGGATATTAATTATACTAGAATTATTAAACTTCAACGACTGTGGAGGTGCTATGAAACAACAAAAAAAATTATGGACTATTGTGATGCACAGTTTAACAATTGTTTCGATAATTGGTATGATTATATTATTTATACGTTGGTATCAATTAGGTTTATTAACATCAGCAGATGCTTTACAAAAATATATTGCAAAATATGGTAAATCGGGTATTATTATTTTTATTGCTATTCAAATTTTTCAAGTAGTTATTCCAATCTTACCTGGTGCAGTGACTTCAATCGTAGGTGTATTAATTTACGGCACATGGATAGGATTTATTTATAATTATATTGGTATTTGTATTGGATCAGTAATAGCATTTATTTTAGCAAGAAAATACGGAAAAAATTTTGTTAATTTAATCATCGGTGATAAATTATATGATAAATATTTTATACAACAAAAAAGTAATCAAAATTTTTTAAAATGGTTTATTTTTCTAATGTTTTTCCCAATTGCGCCTGACGATGTACTTTGTTATGTGGCAGGGTTAACACAAATGAAGTTACGTACATTTTTAATTATCTTATTATTGTCTAAGCCATTAGCACTGTTTACCTATAGTTATGGTATGGCAAAAATTGGGCAATACGTTTGGCATTTATTAGGTTTTTAAGGAGATATCATGATTAAAGTTTGGCTAGATCAACGTTATAAAAATATTGTAGCAAAAAGTGGTATTGGTAAAGCAATTGAGCATCAATTAACAGCTTTATCATATCAAAAAAATATAGAGCTAACCAACTATAGTGAAAGTGATATTGTGCATTTTAATACTATTTTTCCAACAACGGTTATTTCAAGTAAGCTAGCTAAAAAACGAGGAAAAAAAGTTGTGATACATGCACATTCAACTGTAGAAGATTTTAAAAATTCTTTTAAATTTTCTAATCGTTTAGCACCATTATTTAAAAAATGGTTATGTTATTGTTATAATCAAGCTGATATGTTGATAACACCAACGAACTATGCAAAACAATTATTAGAAAATTATCAATTAGATAAGCCAATTTATGTCGTATCTAATGGTATTGATTTACAAGATTTTAAAGTTGCAGCTAATCAATTAAGAAATGATAAAATGATTATTTCAGTGGGTCATTATATTGAAAGAAAAGGATTAATTGATTTTGTAGAAATGGCTAAACAATGTCCTCAATATCAATTTTATTGGTATGGTTATACAGAAAAATCTTTACAGACGAAAGAAATAAAACGTGCCTTAGCAATTAAATTACCTAATTTACATTTTCCAGGTTACGTTAATAAAACACAACTTCAGCAAATTTATAGTCAAGCTGCATTATTTTTATTTATGACATATGAAGAAACAGAAGGTATTGTGTTATTAGAAGCCTTTGCAATGAAAATACCTGTTCTAGTAAGAGATATAGAAATTTATCGTGAAATGTTTAAAGCGAATGAAGATGTTTATAAGTTTTCAACTTTACAAGAATGTGAACAAAAAATATCCGCTATTGTATCTGGTAAATTATCTAGTTTAGTAGATAATGCTTATCAAAGAGCAGAAGAAAGAGATATAAAAAAAATAGGTCAACAATTAGTCACAGTATATCAAAAAGTACTAATAAAATAAACTCAAGGCGATAAAACGACCTTGAGTTTATTTTATTAGTTTTTAATTGCTTGGTAACCATCTACAACTAAATCTAATTTGCCTGTTTTAGGATCTATAACTAATCCATGAACAGGGACATTATTAGGTAAGAGTGGATGATTAACAACAGTGTTCACATTATGTTTAACTGAATCATATACATTATCGAAGCCATGTAGCCACTGTTCGACATCAATACCTGAATATTTTAATGTTTTTAAAGTATCTTCTGTAATACCACGATGTTGCATTTTTTCAACAAGTGCACTAGCATCTACCATATTCATACCACAATCATGATGACCCATAATAATAATTTCATCTGCTTTTAAACTATATACTGCAACGATCAAACTACGCATAATTGAACCAAAAGGATGTGTAATAATTGCACCAGCATTTTTTATTACTTTAACATCACCAGTAGCAAGATTTAATGATTTTAATGATAGTTCGACAAGACGTGTGTCCATACAAGTAAACATAACAACACGTTTTTCAGGATATTTATCATCAGTTTGATAAGGTAAATAATCTTTATTGTCAACAAATCGGCGATTAAATTCTAAAATATCGTATAATAATTTCATATTAAAATGCCCAGTTACCATTTCTAAACACAGCTTCTTTTGTACCATCTTCAGTAATACCATCAATATTCATCTCGCTACTACCAATCATAAAGTCAACATGTGTTGTTGATTGATTAATACCTGCGTCAGCAACTTCAGCTTCTGTCATATCACCACCACCTACAATATTTGTTGGATAAGCAGCTCCTAATGCTAAATGATTTGAAGCATTTTCATCAAATAATGTATTGTAGTATAATAAGCCACTATTAGAAATTGGAGAATCATGAGGAACAAGTGCAACTTCTCCAATATATTTTGATCCTTCATCTTGCTCTAATAAATGTTTTAAAGTTTCATAACCTTGTTCAGCTTTAAAGTCAACTACTTTACCATCTTTAAAAGTTAAAGTGAAATTATCAATAATAGTGCCTTGATAAGATAAAGGTTTCGTATTTGTTACATAACCATTTAATCCATATTTATGTGCTGCTGTAAATACTTCTTCTGTTGGCATATTTGGAATAAAAGCATCACCTTGCTCATTAATACCACCAGCAGCTACCCATATATGAGTTTTAGCTAATTCAATAGTTAAATCAGTGCCAGGTGCTGTATAATGTAATGCTTTATAATGTTTGTCGTTTAAATATTGTGCGACTTTAGTTAATTTTTCACGATGTTGTTCCCAAGCTTCTACAGGATTATCTTCATAAATACGTGTTGCTTTTAACATTGATTCTAATAATTTTGCTTGTGCTACTTCATTATTTTCTTCATCTGGGAAAACTAATTTAGCCCATGATGGTGAAGGATAGGCAGCAATTGTCCATGAATTTTTATCATTCATTGTACGGTAACGATAATATTTAAATGCTTCACCAGAGTTTTTAGCAAAATCAGCTAATTTTTGTGGTTCAATACCATTAAATAAATCTGGTGCAGAAGAGATAATATGAATAAACACAACATTATTATCTAAATAAAAACGACGTTCATCAACTAAGAAATCAGGAATTTCACTGAAGTATTCTTTAGGTTGTAATTCAGCATGTAAACGTGATAATTTATCGTCGGTTAATTTAACATGAACATCTGATGCACCTAGTTTATAAGCTTCTGTTACAACTTTATAAACTAGTGGTAAAGCATCAGTTGTACAATTCACCCATACTCTTTGTCCTTTTTGAACATTTGCACCAACTTGTGTGATAACTTCTGCATATTTTTGTAAATGTGTTTCAAAATTTTTCATGAAAGTTCTCCTTATATTTAAACTATGTTCTTATATTATCATATTTTTCAGATAAATAATAACGAAATTACCTAATATTAGATAATTTCGTTAAGGGTTATCTTTGTTTTTTAACGGCTAATGTGCAAGTAGCTAAACAAACTAAGTCTTCATCTTCATCAATAATATTGACTTGCCATACTTGGCTCGTTTTACCTTTGAATTGACATTGTGCGTGTGCGTATAAAATACCATGGCGTTTTGCTTTAATATGATGACCATTGATCTGTTGTCCGAAACATAATTCATCATTAGCAATTAACATATTTCCACCGATACTGGCGGCTGTTTCAGCTAGTAATAAATTAACACCACCATGTACAAAATCAAATGGTTGTAAATGTTTTTCTTGAATAGGCATTTGTAATACTAAAGAATGAGTATCTTGCTTAATAACAGTAATATTTAAATGGTCAATAATAGACATATTACGCCTCCTTATTATTTTTAGATAATTGTAAGTCACGTTCAATTACAGTATCTATAGCTTTTAGTAAACTATTATTAAAGTGTTGTTCTTCTAATGCACAATAGCCTGCAATTGTCGTACCACCAGGTGAACAAACTTGATCAATTAATTGTTGTGGGTGTAGCGTGTTTTTTTGTACTAAATCCGCACTGCCCAATACCATTTGACTAACAATATCAACTGCTAATTGTTTAGGTAAACCATGTTTAACACCAGCTTTAGCTAATGTATCAATTAATAAAAAGATATAGGCGGGTGCAGAACCAGCTAATGCTGTAAAAATACTAAATTTATCTTCAGGTAATATAATTGTTTTACCGATGGTATTAAAAATTGCTTGTGCTTGTAACATTTGTTGAGAAGTGGCATATTGTGTTGTTAAAGCTGTCATACTTTGAGCGATACTAGCATTTAAATTCGGCATAGCACGTATAATAGCTTGTTGAGGTAAATAATGATGGTAATCATTTAATGTCAAACCAGCAGCAATAGTAATAATTAATTGTTGTTTAAGACTATGTGTGATTTCATTAAGTAATGTTGCCATTAATTGCGGTTTAATTGCTAAAATAATAATATCACTTTGTTCAATAAGTGATAGATTATTTGATGCTTTGATTGCATTAAAATTATCACAAAAATTTTGTAAATTATTTGGTGTAGGGCTATATGCAATTAATTGATATTCTGCTTGTTGTGCTAATTTTGTTGCAATAGCTTGTGCCATATTACCAGTTCCGATAAATCCAATGTTGATCATAGAGAGTATCCTTTCATAATAGGTTTTTATTTATTGTATCATAATTTACTTATAAAGGCTTTATAAGTTAAATGAAAACAGCTATAATTTAATTTGAAGAGAGGTGTTAGAAAATGAAGAAGAATCAAAAAACAGCTAAGCACGTAACTAATAAGATGATGTTACAGTCAACAATAATGATTATCTTGACGATTATAATAGGAATTATAACTTATAATAATGGTAGTTTAACTAATCGTTTGTTAATCATTTATATTATTGTTTTAATTTTATTATTGTTAGTATGGTTAGTTAGTTTGAATACAATTATTAAACAAAAAAGTAAAAGATAGAAGTGTTAATATTAAACATTTCTATCTTTTACTTTTATTATTTTCTATATTTATTTAGGTAGCTGCGTCCCATTAAATGTGCTGCGATAGGAGAAGTAACTAATATAAAAATAATGGCTAGTATTAAACGTGAATTAATACTGTTAAAATATAATTTGAAATATAAAATAGCAGCAATGATAATAGCTATAACACCGAATGTTGAGGCTAGTCCAGAAGCATGAATTTTAGAAATAGCATCTGGAAATCTCAAAATACCAATGGCAGCAACTAATGTTGCAAGACCACCGATAATTAATAGCAGACTAATGATGATCTGAATGCTTTGAGTTATCATAGTCAATAACACGTCCTTTCTCAACAAATTTAGCTAATGCAACGGAGCCTATAAAGCTAATTAATGCAATTAATAAAACTAAAGCTAAATAAGTCGTAGAATTAAATAGCATTGAAAGTAATACAATAAGTGCTAATAATAAGACACCTAAAACATCACTAACTACAATACGATCAAGTAAAGTAGGGCCCTTCATAATAGCTAAAATCATTAAAATAAATGAAATACTAATGCAGC
Organism: Staphylococcus sp. B1(2026); assembly: GCF_058895785.1. Taxonomy (NCBI): domain Bacteria; kingdom Bacillati; phylum Bacillota; class Bacilli; order Caryophanales; family Staphylococcaceae; genus Staphylococcus; species Staphylococcus sp. B1(2026). Next base: position 12,154 of record NZ_JBZXTS010000024.1, on the reverse strand, counting down.
CTAATGCAAAATAAAGTGCAAATGTTAATATCATGATTTATGTACCTCCAAAATAGCACGTTCAAAACTTTCTTTAATGCCTTTAATTTCAGCAACAGGATTATCTGTATTGACACAATGTATTAATAAGTACTTATTATCAGAAGATACCTCAGTTGTTAAAGTACCAGGTGTTAAAGTAATCATATTAGCTAGTAGTACAATTTCCCAATTTTTTTTAACCGTTAAAGGTAATTGGATGTAATGTTGCTGTAATGATAAATTTGGTTTTAAAATTAATTTGAAAATAGCAATATCAGCTTTCATCAATTCCCAAGTAAACATCATTATTAATTTAAACCATTTCCATAGATAAATTAAATAAAACATAGTTTTAAAATGATGTCTGAAAATAAACAATAGTATGATTCCCCAAAAGAACCCAACAACAAAACTAGAAACTGTAAATTCTAAATTGAAGCACATATACAAAAAGGCTAAAATAATATTATATATAAACTGTTGGGCCATATTATTGTCCTCCTTGTAATACGACATTAATATATTTATCTGGTGACGTGAAATATTGAGATGCTGTATCTAAATATGGGTATAATGCATTAGCTGAAATACTAAATATGATAATAGTCACAGTCAATAAGATAATAGGTAATAATAATGATTTAATGTTAATTTTCTCATGTTCCATCGGTTGCTCACCCCAAAAGACATTAATAAAAATTTTAATCATAGAATATAAAACAACTAAACTAGATAATAAAATAATAATAGCTGGATAATGATGTTGAGTAGCAAAAGCTGCACGAATAATTAATAATTTACCATAAAACCCACTAAACGGTGGAATACCTGCAATACATAATGTGGCAATAAAGAATAGCCATCCTAATAGAGGATATTGATGAATTAAACCACGCATATAATACATTGATGGTTTTTTAGTAATGTAAATGATACTACCAATTAATAAGAATAATAGTGCTTTGACTAGCATATCATGAATGGTGTAGAATAAACTACCGATAATACTGTCAGTTGTCATTAAAGCAATACCTACAGTAATTACACCAACAGCAATAATAATATTATAAATTAAAATTTCTTTCATATTATAATGTGCGATAGCACCGATACAGCCTACAATAATAGAGATAAGTGCAATATACAATAATAATTTTTGGATAAAGTGATGATCAATTGGAAACATTAAGCTATAAAATCTTAGTATTGAGAAAATACCTACTTTTGTTAATAATGCACCAAATAATGCACTAATGGCAAAAGGTGGTGCACTATAAGCTTTAGGCATCCAAACAAATAATGGGAATAATGCACCTTTTAAGGCAAACACTGTAATAAACACGATACCAATAATATTAATAATACTAGGTTGATTTAATATTTTGATGGTTTGTGAAATATGTGCCATGTTTAATGTACCTACAACTGTGTATAAGTAAGCCAAAGCAATAACAAATACTGTACCACCAAAAACATTAATTAAAATATAGCTAATAGAAGCTTTTAGTTGTTGTTGACGACCACCAATAACAATTAATAGATAAGAAGCCATTAATAATACTTCGTACATAACATATAAATTAAAAATATCACCTGTCGTAAATGCCCCATTAACACCTACTAATAAAAATTGTATACCTGAATAGAAAAAGATATTTTCTCGATTACGTCCAATAGAAGGAAAGGCGTAGACAAGTACAATTAATGTAATTAATGTTGATGTAAAAACAAGAAAACTACTAGCTAAATCACTAACTAAGACAATACCAAAAGGTGCAGGCCATTGTCCCATTTCTAAAACGATGGGTCCTTCTTTAGTAATGTAAATGATCATAATTAATGTGAACAGCAATGTAATAATTAAAGATAAAATAGAAATAATTTTTTGTAGCTTAATATCTTTAATTAAGATTAAAAGAGCTGCAACAATAAGAGGAATAAAAATTGGAATGACGGGTAAATTTTGTATCATTATTCATCCTCCTTTTCTAAACGTGTAATATCATCTGACGCAGTAAGTTGATAATTTTTAATTGCAATAATTAATAAAAATCCTGTGACAGCAAAGCCAATAACAATAGCAGTTAATATTAATGCTTGTGGTAATGGATCAACATAATTAGTTGAAGTTTCATTTAATAAAGCTGCAGTATTATTTTTAAAACTACCGGCAGTAAGTAATAATAAATTAGCACCATGGGCAAATAATCCTGTACCTAAAATTACTCTTAATAGACTTTTAGATAACATCAGATAAACACCAAAAGTTATCAGACAGCCTGATAAAATAATCATAATATATTCCATTTATCTGTCCTCCAACATTGATAAAATTATTGTCATTAAAACACCAACAACAATTAAATAGACACCTAGGTCAAAAATAGCTGCAGTATGGAGTTCTAAATCACCTAAAATAGGAAAGTGAATGTGTGTAAAATGGTGTTTGAAAAAATTATTATTTGTTAACATAGCGTGAGCACCAGTTAATATAGAAATGATTAAACCGATGCCACTTAATGAAATATAATTAATAGGTAACCATTTTTTTACTTGTTGTACGTCAAAAGCTAATAATAAAATACTTAGTCCTGATGTACAAATTAAACCACCAATAAAACCACCACCTGGATTAAAATGTCCAGTAAAGTATATTTGAATTGAGAAGAGAAATGAAATAATAGCTAGTATAATCGCAAGTGATTGGAATATTAAATTATTTTGTTGTTTCATTTCTTTAACCTCCTTGTTTTCATTAAGCCATAAATAGCAAGTCCAGTTATTGTTAATACTGCAATTTCAAACATAGTATCATAGCCACGGAAATCTACGATAATAACATTGACAATGTTACCACCACCTGCTAAATCATGAACATTTTTAATATAATAGTCAATTAATTGTGCAGGATATTTTTGACTGTAAGCTAATAAACCAATAATCGTAAACAATGTACCAATAGTTACAGCAATTAGAGCATTAGTTATTTTAAATTTTATTTTTTCTAAATGTTTAATGTTTTTAGACAGTAACACAAAAGCGATTAAAAATAAAATTGTCGAAATAGATTCTATTGTAAATTGTGTGAATGCTAAATCAGGTGCTTTAAATGACATATATAATAAAGTCATTGAGAAACCAATACCACTAGATAGTAAAATAGCTAGAAGGCGATTTCTTGTAAAACATATACCAACAGCACAACAGATAATCGTAATGAAAATAACAATATTGATCCATTGCATAGGCGAAGCATTCGTGATGTCTATATTAAATGGATAATAAATAGTTAAACTAATACTTGTAGTTATGATAATAAAACTTAAAATAATGATAAAATAACGTCTTAATTGACCATTCATTATAAATTTTAATAAGGTTAATAATTTTTTAGGTAAAATATAAATTAAAGTATTGTAAATATAGTTAACACTTATTTTTTTAGGGAAAAATTTATAAATGTAAGACCAATATTTAAAAGAAATAAATCCAATTAAACCTAAAAAGATAATAATCAATGTACATAGTAATGTTGGTGTAAAGCCATGCCAATAGCTAATATGCACTTCATAATTGTCACCAGAATTATACAATGGTAATAAAATTGCTTGAGTAGCTGGTTGAATAATGTAACGATTTAACATATTAGGGAACAAACTAATTATTAAAATTAATAGCACTAATATTACAGGTGAAGCTAGCATTAAAATTGTTTCTTTATGTATATGTCTAGGATATTTTTCTTCAATGAATTTACCTAAAAAAGGTTTGGTCATAATAATTGCTGAATAAATAAAAGTAAATATTGAAGCAAAGATAGCAACGACAAGTGCTACTTTCATCAACCAATGTACATGTGATTGAGAAAAAATAACAAAGCTATCTAAGAAAAATTCTTTACTTAAAAAACCACTAAATGGTGGTAAGCCAGCCATACTTAAACTAGCAATAATTGTTAATGTAAAAACAATAGGCATATGGTGCATTAAACCACTTAATTCACGTATGTCACGAGTACCTGTTTCATGGTCAATAATTCCTGTAATCATAAATAGTGTACCTTTAAATAATGCATGATTAATGATATGGAAAATGACACCAAATATTGCAACTGCATAAATATTCTCATTAATTGTAGTTAATGAGAAACTTAAGCCACCAACACCAAGCATAGATGTCATTAAGCCTAATTGACTAATTGTAGAGTAGGCTAATAATCCTTTTAAATCATGTTCACGAAGTGATAAAAATGAACCTAATACTAAAGTAGTTAAACCACCAATAACTAAAATATAAGACCAATAAGTATTTAGAGCAAAAATCGGTGTTAATCTTGCCAATAAATAAATTCCAGCTTTAACCATAGTGGCACTATGTAAATAAGCACTAACGGGTGTCGGAGCTTCCATTGCATCAGGCAACCAAATACTAAATGGAAATTGTGCTGATTTAGTAAAAGCACCTAATAAAATACCAATCATAGCGAGTGTAAATGCAGGATGTGAGATGAATTGTGGTGCTAAAGTAATTAAAGTACGAATTTCTAATGTTTGTGTTAAATTATAAATAATAGCGATGGCACCTAACATCATTAAACCACCGAAAACAGTGATCATCATTGATTTTAATGCACCGTATCTTGAACGTTCACGATAATGCCAAAAACCAATTAATAAAAAAGATGCTAGTGAGGTAAACTCCCAAAACATATAAATAGATAATAAATTATTAGAAAGTACGACACCTAACATGGCAAACATAAATAGCAATAGGTAAGTATAAAAAGCCCCTAAATCTTCTTTCTTCTTATTTAAATAGAAAACAGAATAAAAGATAACGCAACTTCCAATACCAGAAATAAGTAGTGCAAATAGTAAACTCAAACCGTCTAAATAAAGGTCGAAACTTATGCCGAAGTGATTCAACATTGTTAATGGTAAAATGATTGTTTGTGATTGACCGATAATGGGTAATAGTGTGAGTAAATAAATAAAAATTGACAATGGAATAAAGAAAACAAATAGACCTGTGTGAATTGTAGGTAAATATTTTCTTAATATTGGTGTTAGTATTGCACCTAATAGTGGTAAACAAATTAACCAATGTAGTATGGACATATATTCACTTCCTTTAAATTTAAGTATAAAGTAAATTATAACATATAAGTCAAGTAAGTCAGAAATAATTGGGCTCTTTTTACTGTGGATTAAATTTGACTTAAAGCTAGTAAAGTCAGTATGATTAAAAAGAAAGAGAGGAGAATATGATTTTACAAGAACAAGGAATTATCTTAAGAATGTTAGATTATAGTGATAGTAGTAAAATTGTGACTATTTATACTCCTGCTATGGGAAAAATAGCTATTTTAGCTAGAGGTGCTAATCTTCCTAAAAGTAAGTTTGTTACGAGTTGTCAATTGATGAACAAAGCTGAATTTATTTTTAATAAAGGTAAAGGTATGGGCGTACTTTCTCAAATTGATGTCATAGATTATTTTAAAAATATTAAAACAGATATTTTACAATCAACATATGCACAATATATTTTAGAATTATTTGATCGTACATTTGATAATGATGATCGTCCTTCTGTAGGTGCATATACATTATTAGATACAGCATTAACGGCAATTAATAATGGGCAAAATGCACAAGCATATTGTTTAATGCTGGCAATAAAATTATTAAATATGAATGGTATTGCTATTCGTTTAGGTCAGTGTTATCACTGTGGTGTTAAAGATGAAAGTCAATTACTAGCCTATGATTTTAAACATGATGGTACGATTTGTTATCAGTGTCAAAGTCATTATCCTAATGCATTACCTTTGTCAGCTAAAGCATTGTATATTATTAGACGCTTATTTTATATTCCGGTGACGCAATTAAATCATTTATCAATTTCAGATGAGACATGTCGTCAAATTTGGAATTTTATAGATATTTTATACCAAGATAATTTAGGGATATATATAAAATCAAGACAAGTTATTAAGCAAATGGATAAATTATCAAAAGAATTATTAGAATAGGTTGCTGTGTAATTTAATATTGTTAATTATGTAGTGAAATCATTGACATTCTTAATAATTTTGTTATCATTATAATTACGTAAATATGTTCTTTTATCTAGGATTAGAAGTAAATTAAAATGATATAATAAGCGCCTAAAGATTAAGACTATTATTACGACACCCTTATCAAAGGTGGGAGAAGTACATGGCATATAATAAAAAAATTGAACAGATTTTAAATGAAACAGATATTGTTGATATTGTTAGTGATTATGTACAATTAACTAAGCGGGGCAGAAATTATATAGGATTATGCCCTTTTCATGATGAAAAAACAGGCTCTTTTTCAGTATCTCCTGAGAAACAAATTTGTCATTGCTTTGGTTGTAAAAAAGGCGGTAATGCGTTTCAATTTTTAATGCAAATTGAAAATATTTCATTTCAAGAAGCGGCAGCAAAATTGGCTAAGCGTGTAAATATTGAGTTTAATACACAAAATGCACCATTATTAAGCCAAATAGATACACAAGAAGCACATATGATGTATGCGCATCAAGTAATGACAGAAATTTATCATCAAGTATTGATGAATTATGATGAGGGTAAAATAGCTTACGATTATTTAAAAATGCGTGGTTTTACTGATCAACAATTGAAAACATTTCAAATAGGTTATGCACCAAATTTGGATACATTTACTGTGGAGCAACTAACCAATAATCAGTTTGATTTAAATGAAATGGTTCAAGCAGGATTAATTAATAAAGATGAAGAGAATTTTAAATATTATGATCGTTTTCGTGGTCGTATTATGTTTCCTATTAAAAATCAGCAAGGTAAAGTCGTCGCTTTTTCAGCTAGAACAATTGATAATTTACCTAACCAGGCTAAATACATTAATAGTCCAGAAACACCAATATTTATTAAAAACCAGACATTATATAATTTTTCTAATGCACGTACTGCAATAAAAAAACAAAATGAAGTTATTATTTTTGAAGGCTTCATGGATAATATTTCTGCACATATCGCAGGAGTGACAAATGGTGTAGCAATTATGGGTACGGCTTTAAGTTCCGCACATATTAATTTATTATCTAAATTAACGACAAATATGACATTATTATTTGATGGTGATAAAGCAGGACAACAAGCAATGCTGACTACTGGAGAACAATTATATCAACAAGGTTTTAATACTTATGTTATACAGTTAGAAGATAATCTGGATCCAGATGAATATATAAAAAAATTTGGAGAACAACAATTTCATAAATATATTGTTGATTACAAACAGCATTTTTTATCTTTTAAAATTAAATATTTAAGATCTCAAGTTTCATTAACAAATGATCAGGCTGTAATTGCTATTAAAAATAAATTATTACCAGATATTAAATCAGTTATGGATTTATCTTTACGTAATAAATTATTAGAGAAATTAGCTCAATTATTTGAATTGAATTATCAAACTTTATTAATTGAAATTGAACAAGTAGAAGCAGTTCATATTCAGCAATTCACGCAACAACAAATGATTAATGTGTCATCGCATTACTTAAAACAAAGTCAACAAAATTTAAAATTATCTAAGGAACAACGTACAGAATTATTAATGTTAAAACGTTTTTTTTCAGATAAACATATTTATTTAGAATACTATCATCGTATTGCTAATTATCAATTTAGTCAGCCTGAATTGATCAATATTTTTAATCAATTAGGTGAATATTATGCGCAGCATGATGTGTTGATTTTTAATCAATTTTTAAATTATTTATCGTCAAACTTGGAAGTAGAACTTGCTAATATCATTGATAGTTTGGCTATAAGTCCTGAAATGCAACCTAATGAAATGAAAGATTATTTAAATGTTTTATTAAATATGAAAGATATTAAAGCACAATTACAACAATTACAACAAAATATTGTTGTTGCAAAGTCAAATAATGATATGTCAACTGTATTAAAATTGACAACACAATATATGACTTTGCTTAATGCTCAAAAAAATAGTCGCTAATAATCAAATATTTTATTTATTATTTGAAATAAAGGAGAAATAACATGACAGAAAAAAAAGAACAACAATCTAGTGAACAAGAATTATTATTAAATCAAATTAAAGAAGAGTTAGTCGCAAAAGGAAAGAAAAATGGTGAATTAACTCAAGAAGAAATACTGGAAAAACTTTCTCCTTTTGAAATTGATACAGATGCAATGGACGACTTTTATGAATTATTAAATGAAAATGATGTAGTGATTATCACTGAGAAGAACATGAAAGAAGCAGAAGAGGAAATTGATTTGAATGATTTATCAGTACCAGCAGGTATCAAAATCAATGATCCAGTTCGTATGTATTTAAAAGAAATTGGGCGAGTACAATTATTAAATGCAGAAGAAGAAGTACATTTGGCCGAATTAATTGAGCAAGGGGATGAGAGTGCTAAAAAACGTTTAGCAGAAGCTAATTTACGTTTAGTAGTAAGTATTGCTAAAAGATATGTTGGTCGTGGTATGTTATTTTTAGATTTAATCCAAGAAGGTAATATGGGATTAATTAAAGCGGTAGAAAAATTTGATCATCGTAAAGGATTTAAATTTTCAACTTATGCAACTTGGTGGATTCGTCAAGCCATTACACGTGCAATTGCAGATCAAGCACGTACTATTCGTATTCCAGTTCACATGGTAGAAACAATTAATAAATTAATTCGTATTCAAAGACAATTATTACAAGATTTCGGACGTGAACCAACACCAGAAGAAATTGGTGAGCAAATGGAATTAACACCAGAGAAAGTGCGAGAAATTTTAAAAATTGCACAGGAACCAGTATCATTAGAAACACCAATCGGTGAAGAAGATGACTCTCATTTAGGTGATTTTATTGAAGATGCTGAAGCACAATCACCAGCTGATCATGCAGCTTATGAATTATTAAAAGAACAATTAGAAGATGTGTTAGAAACATTAACAGATCGAGAAGAAAATGTTTTACGTTTACGTTTTGGTTTAGATGATGGCCGTACACGTACTTTAGAAGAAGTTGGAAAAGTTTTTGGGGTAACAAGAGAACGTATTCGTCAAATTGAAGCAAAAGCTTTACGTAAATTACGACATCCATCACGTAGTAAAAAATTAAAAGATTTTATGGACTAACTCTTAACCCCTTGTATATCAAGGGGTTTTGTTTTTCGGATAACTTAAGAGGCAAAAAAGGGGCAGTTTTAAATGATTTTTAATTGTTGAATTTTTAAATAAATAGAAAATAGGTGAGGGGAATATATGGAGATTTTAGAACATTTTGGTGTATATGGTGTGTGTATTCGTGACGAGAGATTATTATGTATAAAAAACAAGGTGGGCCATATAATGGTAGATATGATTTGCCTGGTGGTAGTCGTAACAATGGTGAAAGTTTGTTAGATACATTGACTAGAGAATTGACGGAAGAAACGAGTTATAAATTAATTAAAGTTTATAATAATGCTTTATTTGACAGCTTTGTAAAAATAAATGAGAAACAGTATGTGCATCATATCTTTGGAGTATATGATATTGATCTAGAAAAAAATAATGATGTTGAAGAAGTACAAAAATATATTAATGATAATGAAGTTAATGATTCATTGGGCGAAGAATGGGTAAATATAAAAGAACTAAATGAACAAAATGCTTCGCCATTAATATTGAAAGTAATAGAACAACAAAAAGCATTTCAAGCAATAAAATATGATCAATGGGAGACGCTTAAATAAAAGAAATTTTAAATTAGATTATTTTTGTCGTATCAAGAATATAAAATTGATATAGGAGGTGAATAACAGCTAAATAGCGAACAATTAACTATTAAGCTGTAAAAAATGACGATGAATTATATCACAGCTATTATTTGTTTAATTTGTTGTTGTGCAAGTATCTATATTAGTATAGAAATCAAAAAAGTACAATGAACAGTTTGATGTTCATTGTACTTTTAATCTATTTATCTTTGCTTTTATTTTTATTAACATCCATAATCATTGGTAAAATCATTGGTTGACGTGCAGTTCTTTCGTATAAGAAAGGCGTTAATTTTTCAATGATTGTTGAACGTATTATTTGCCATGTTGCTGGTGTATCTTGATGTAATTTTTCTAAAACGCTTTGTCTTAATAAACGTTGTGCATCAAAAATTAAATTACCAGCTTCTCTCATATAAACGAATCCACGAGAAATAATGTCAGGGCCAGATAATAAATGTTTTGTTTTAAAATCAATAGAAACAACAACAATAACTAGACCTTCTTCAGATAATAATTTTCGATCACGAATGACCACATTACCAATATCACCAATACCAGAACCATCTACTAAAACATCTGATGCAGGTACTTTACCGGCAATACGTGCACTATCTTCTGTTAGTGCTAAAACATCACCATTTTCCATGATGAATATATTATCTTCGGCAACATCACAATCTACTGCTAATTCGGCATGCATGGCTTGCATACGATATTCACCATGAATAGGCATAAAATATTTTGGTTTAATTAAACGTAACATTAATTTTTGTTCTTCTTGAGAACCATGACCCGAAGTATGAATGTTATTTAATGAACCATGAATTACATCAGCACCAGCTTGATATAAAGCATTAATTGTTTTATTTACTGCCAGTGTATTACCAGGGATAGGTGAACTTGAAAATACAACTGTATCACCAGGAATAATTGAAATTTGACGATGAGAACCATTGGCAATACGACTTAATGCAGCCATAGGTTCACCTTGTGAACCCGTACATAAAATTAATAATTTATGTGGAGGTACTTGTTTAATTTTAGAACCTTCAATAAAAGTATCTTTTGGTGCTTTGATATAACCTAGTTCAGTACCAATATTAATTGCTTTTTCCATAGAACGTCCAAAGACTGCGACTTTACGATCATGCTTAACAGCTGATTCAACAACTTGTTTAACACGATAAATATTTGAAGCAAATGTTGCAAATATAATACGCCCAGGGACTTTTCTAAAAATATTATCAATGCTTTCACCAACTTTACGTTCACTCATTGTAAAAGTGGGTACTTCAGCATTAGTTGAATCAGAAAGTAAACATAAAACACCTTCTTTTCCTAATTCAGCCATACGTGTTAAATTAGCTGGTTCGCCGACAGGTGTAAAATCAAATTTAAAATCACCTGTATGGACAATTTTACCATTCGGCGTTTCAATAACAATACCATAAGCATCAGGAATTGAGTGTGTCGTTCTGAAAAATGATAGAGAAATATTATCAAATTTAATAATATCGTCTTCTTCAATAGGGATTAATTTAGTCGTTTTTAATAAATTATGTTCTTCTAATTTATTACGAATTAATCCTAATGCTAATTTTCCACCATAAATAGGAATATTTAATTGTTTTAATAAGAAGGGAATACCACCAATATGGTCTTCATGACCATGGGTAATAAATAATCCTTTAATTTTATTTTTATTTTTAACAAGATAAGAATAGTCAGGAATAACATAGTCAATCCCTAATAATTCATCTTCAGGAAACATAATACCAGCGTCTACAACAACGATTTCATTTTTATATTCTACAGCATAAGTATTTTTACCGATTTCACCTAGTCCGCCTAAAGCAAATACGGCTGTTTCATTATTTTTTAAAAATTTCATATTAAGCCTGCTCTACTTTGAAATCAGGATTATGTGTGCGCTCATAGTCTAAGTGTTTAGATTCTAAAGCTTGAATTAATTCGATATTATAAGGGCGATCAGCTAAAAATTTGCGGACTTCTACATCACTAGCTGCTTCTACATAAATTGTTTCTGTATTTTCTCTTAATAATGCTTGTGAACTATCTGGTTGGAAAAATACTTTGTAAATTGTCATAATGTGACCTCCAAAATTTTAAAAATTTATTAATATAAAAGTATGTGACTACTGTTTAATGATGAATAAAGGTCACTGTTATTGAAATATACAGCGACCACATAGACAATAATCGAACGATTCTAGTAGCTACAAACATACCATTCTTAATTTATAATACATGAAAATATCAAAAAATGCTAGGAAAATATATCTTGAATTAATTGCGATGTAGCCCATTT